>JANYBU010000129.1 GCA_025360665.1 Nitrospira sp. | reverse complement strand
CAGATTCTGACCATCTACCGCAATTACGACTTTAAAACCCAGGTGCTGGTGGCCAGCGTGCGCCATCCTCAGCACGTGGTCGAGGCTGCGCTGGCTGGTGGGCATATCTGTACGATGCCCTTCTCGATCTTTCAGCAGATGATAAAACATCCGTTGACGGATAGTGGACTCAAGAAGTTTCTGGCGGATTGGGAAGCACAAGCCAAGAAGTAAGGCCTATTGGCCGGCTCGTGTGCGCTCCGGCTCGGCAAGTCGTTGTCGAGCGGTTGCAAAGATATGGTGAAACATCGGCCTGGTCAGTATTCCGGTGAAGGTATTTTGCTGGCTCGGATGGTATGAGCCGATCAATGTAATGCCCCACGGAAGGGCCTGGACGATTCCATGGGAAAATTTCGGGAGCGGTGAGGGAAATTGCAACCCCTCATCGCGACAGGCTTTCAAGTAGTGATCGAACGCAACCTTGCCCAGTGCCACAACCACTCGGATCTTCCGTAACAACCGGAGTTCTTCCCGCAGATAGGGGCGGCAGGCCTTGAATTCTTCAGGGGCCGGTTTATTGTCGGGCGGCGCACAACGGACGGTTGCGCCAATGTAACAATCCGATAACTTCAGCCCGTCATCCCGGTGATGGGAGCTGGCTTGGTTGGCGAAGCCGAATCGATGTAACGCGTCATACAGCCAATCCCCGCTCCGATCGCCTGTAAATACCCGTCCGGTTCGGTTGCCGCCGTGCGCGGCTGGCGCGAGGCCGAGTACGTAGAGGCGCGCGTGCGAGTCCCCAAACCCGGGAACCGGACGCCCCCAGTAGGTCCAGTCCTCAAACTGCTTCCGTTTCTCCGCGGCGATCGCTTCCCGATAGGTGACGAGCCGTAGACAGGCGGTGCAGTGGGTGATGCGATCGTTGAGGAGGGTCAATGCACGCATAGACCGGGGCAGTCTAGCACGAATCTGAAAGTCGATCATGCTTGCCGGTCCCTCGTCAGGCTGTTAGCATGAGCACTCAACATTAAGTCTCTCACCCCCATATAGGAGATAGGATTGGCATGACGACGTGGGTTCGGCGAGCACTGGTGCTCAGTGGGTTGTGGGTGGTAGTCACGCTCCCGATTGCGACAGGAGCACAGCCGCAACCTGAACATCCCGAGGCGAAGGAGAGTGCGTCTCGATCTGGAGCCAATGGAGAACCAGAGCATGAGCTGATCCTGCTCGATCCCCTTGAGAACCCCGACGAGCCAGAGGGCCGCCTCGTCATTCTTCCGGAAATCAAACGGGAGGGAGAGCGCTACTTCCTCAGTTCATTCAAGCTGCCTGACAAGCTGACCTTTGCCGGCCAATCAGTCCCGCTCGATAACTGGCAGGTGCATGAACGCATCGAGTATGAGTTCTATCAATTCTTAGAAGACCAGGGCGAAAGTATCATCCTTGCCAAGCGCACCGGGCGCTGTTTTCCCCCTGCCGAAAAACAGCTGGCCGATGCCGGGTTGCCGGACGACCTCAAGTATATGCTGCTGGTGGAGAGCAAGTGCGTGGCCGCCGCCTATTCAAAGGCGAAAGCGTCGGGGCCGTGGCAGTTCATCCCTTCCACCGGGCGACGCTATCGTCTCAAGAGCGACGCGGTCCGCGACGATCGTCGTAATCTAGAGATGTCGACGGAAGCAGCGGTCAAGTATTTGCGCTATCTGAAAGATTTCAAGCAGAACGATTGGTTCATGGCCATGGCCTCGTACAATGCCGGGGAAGAACGAGTTCGTCGGTTATTGAAGGATCAGAATATTACCGACTATTGGAAGATGCACGGGCCACGGGAAACGATGCGCTACGTCCCGAGAATCATCGCCGCCAAGGAAATCTACTCGCAGCCGGAAAAGTATTTGGGTCTGAGCAAGAAAGACCTGTATATGCCGATGGAAACTGAAACGGTCACCGTCAACGTGAAAGATTCCCAGCGAGCCCTCACCTCGATTGCCGAGGAATTTGGGACCTACTTCTTGGAACTCAAGATGCTGAATCCTGAATTCAAGAAGGATGCGCTCCCACGCGGGACCTATCAGATGAGAGTCCCACGGCAGTCTTGTCCGACCCGTTGCTTCAAGCAGGACAAGACTCCATAGAAGGCTGTTGAAAAAGCCCGCCAGCGGCGTTCTCGCTTTGCTCAGAGGCTCAACGTACCGAAGCGTACGCCTCGCCTCTTCGCTCGCTGCGGCCTTGCTGGACGGCCTTTTTGAACAGCCTTCTGGCTCTGCTGAATCCGTCCGTGACTTGCTCCAGGCATGCATTCCCTAGGGCTTACAATAGTTTTTCACCACCCTGCTAGTCTATTGTAAGCGTGATGCAGATTCCTCCCTCTCCTATCCGGCCACTTCTGAAGAAATTAATCGTTCGAGGACTGGCTGCGGTCGACGCCCGTACGGCGGTCAGGCGCGCCATCTCCAGAAACGGCGAGGAGCTGATCATCGGCCGGCGCCGGTATGACCTGCGTCGCTATGAGCGTGTGGTCGTGGTCGGGGCTGGGAAGGCGACGGCTCCGATGGCCCGGGCGGTAGAACAGCGGCTGGGACATCGGTTGCAGGGTGGGTTCGTCGTAGTGAAGCACGGCCATGGCCTGCCGACGAAACGGACTGTTGTGGCGGAAGCCGGCCACCCTGTTCCCGATCGGTCCGGTCAGCGGGCGGCCGCCAGACTCTGCGCCATGGCGGCAGAACTCGGTCGGCGAGACCTCTTGATCGTGCTCCTGTCGGGCGGTGCATCCAGTTTACTGCCTGCTCCTGTCGCAGGGGTCACGTTAGCCGACAAGCAGCGGACCACAGAGAAACTCCTCCGATGCGGCGCGACCATCCGCGAAATCAATACCATTCGGAAACATCTCTCGCGCATCAAAGGCGGACGTCTCGCCGAGTTGACCGAGGCCACCGTTGTGACGCTGATTTTGTCCGATGTGTTGGGTGACGACCTCAGTGCTATTGCGTCAGGGCCGACAGCCCCAGACCCCACGACCTATCAAGACGCTGTTGCGATTCTGAAACGCTATCGCATCTGGCAGGCAGTCCCTCAACGAGTACGTCAGCATCTCGACCGTGGACGTCAGGGACTCGCGAATGAAACTCCGAAACCCGGCTCCTCCCTGTTCCGTCGGGTTCGCCATCACATCGTCGGGAACAACGCAACGGCCGTCACGGCTGTTACGCACGCAGCCAGGGAGGCAGGTCTTCGAACCCTTGTCCACACGCTGGCCTTAACCGGAGAGGCCCGTGAGGCGGGGAAGCGATTTGGCGCCATGGCGAGGAATATTCTACGCGAGGGCATACCGCTACAGAGGCCCTGTTGTGTGGTGGCCGGTGGGGAAACCACCGTGACCGTTACCGGAAAGGGAACAGGCGGGAGGGCGCAAGAATTCGCCGCAGCCGCCGCTCTGGAAATCGCCGGTCTGGCCAAGGTGTGGGTGGTGGCGATCGGCACCGATGGCACCGACGGTCCGACTGATGCGGCTGGAGCCGTGGTCGATGGCGATACCGTGGCGCGCTCGCAGCGCCTCTCGGTGGATCTCAAGGGCGCGTTGAAGCGCAACAACACCTACCCCGCATTGAAGAAGCTCCATCAGCTCATCCACACCGGACCCACCGGCACGAACGTGAACGACCTTTACCTCCTCCTCGTGCTGTAGGTAGTATCTATTTCAATGGATTGCCCGCTTCTTCTTCCTTTGGCCGCCTGCACTCAACCATCTCTTGTTGGGGGGAAAGCCGTAGGCTTAGCGCGTCTGCTCGTAGGAGGACTCCCTGTTCCCTCCGGATTCTGCGTGACGACGGAGGCCTATGATCACGCGCTTCGGGCGCCAGGATTTTCTCCAGCGGAACAGTGGCAGGCAGCCCTGCATTCCTCCGGGGCTGGACGCCAACGGATACTCTCCCACTGTCACACCATCATTCGGAACTGCGACATCGCTGAACTGACGGCTCAGATCGTCGAACAGGTGCGACGGCTGAACCTGCCGTCGCATGGGCTGTGGGCGGTGAGGTCGTCAGCGACGAACGAGGATGGAGCTCATGCGAGCTTTGCCGGAGTCTACCGCACGCGCCTCGGCATCCCGCTGGAGGAGGTGGGCTTGGCGGTTAAGGACCTGTGGCTGTCGGTCTGGGATGAGCGGGTCCTGAATTATCATGCGACGTCGGGATTGAGTGGAACACCTCCCGCCATGGCCGTCGTGATCCAACCCCTGCTAGAGGCGCGAGCCGCCGGTGTGGCCTATTCCATCCATCCCCTCACAGGACGAGCGACTCAGGTGGTGATCAACGCGGTTGCGGGGCTTGCGGCAGCCCTCGTCGATGGGCGCGCAACGCCGGATCAGTATGTGGTTGAGATGGCCGAGAACAGCCAGCCCATCCGGATTCGAGAACGGATGATCACCGGGCAGACTCAGGCGTTGCGGGTGACCGGCCAGGGTCTTCGCGAAGTACCGCTGTCGGATGATGCAGTGGGGCGCGCAACGTTGTCGGACGACCAACTGTTTGAGCTGGCCCGTGCGGCCAAGCAGATTGAAAAGGTATTCGGTCATCCAGTGGATCTCGAATGGCTCTACGACGATCGTGGCCTGTGGCTGCTCCAAGCGCGCCCTATCTCGGGTCCGACTCGATCCCCGCAGTTGACCAATGATGACTGCGAATGGTCGCGTACCAATTTCAAAGAAACCATGCCGGAACTGCCGAGCCCGCTCGGTCTGTCGTTTCTCGAACTGTTCATGGAACGCCACATTATTTCACCCTATCGGCGCCTGGGCTGTAAAATTCCCGAGGGAGTCTCATCGGTCCGCACGTTCCAGGGACGTCCCTACATCAATATGACGCTGTTCTATTCCCTCGTGGCACAACTGCGGGGAGATCCCTCCCTGTTGGTGGAGCAGATGGGAGGGGAAAACGTTACGAGGGTACCGGAGGCCCACCCGCTCGGGTGGTTTGCGTTTGCCCGTGCCGGTATCGTGATGATGGTCGAGATGAGAAAGGCGGTGCACTATGGGGCGACCTGGTTCGCGGACATGAAAGCGATGGTGGCCGAGCATCGCACCGATCGGCTTCGGACTGTCTCCGGCGAAGACCTCGTTCTGCGACTGGATGCCATCGGGCAATGGCTTGATGAACACGAACTGACGTTTGGCATTGCGGGAGGGGTGTCGCAGTGTTTGCAAGCGTTAGGCGGCTTGTTGCCTCGCTGGCTAGGCGAAGACTGGAGAGCCTTGCTGAATGGGGCGCTGCAGGGTCAGGCGGCGGTGATCAGCGCGCAACAGATCGTCCGGTTGGCGGAAGTAGCGGACATGGTTCGACGCGACCCCAAAGCTACTTCGTGGTTCACCGCAGAGGGGTGGAGCCCAGTTGGGTTTCGTTGCGAGCTTAAGGGGACTGAGGTTCTCAGTGCTTTCGACCGGTATCTCGAAGATTATGGCCATCGCGGGGTCGGTGAGTCGGACGTTATGTCGCCTCGGTTCGCGGATCGGCCGGAGTTGTTACTGGCGGTACTGCGAACACAGATTCTGGCTCCAACCAGTGCGACCCCGGCGGACATTCTTCAGCGCCAAACAGCGGTACGGGAACGGGCGCTTGCAGAGATTCGAGCCAGGTTCGGGTGGCGATTCCATCGGTGGGCCATCTTTTCTTGGTGGTATCGACGGCTGTGCCGGTTTTTTGCCCTGCGAGAGGCGAACCGACATCATCTGATGTATTACTCGGCAGCGGCACGTAGCCTCCTGCTTCGCCTCGGCGAGTGGCTGGTCGAACGGGGTCGACTCTCGTCGCGGGAGGATACCTTTTACTTCAAGATCGAAGAACGCGCAGACTTGTTAGCAGGAGGATCAAGTGATTGGAGAGGGGTGATTCAGACTCGCCGGGCCGAGCGAGACCGTTACCTCACGATCAGCGTTCCAGACACGATTCGGGATTGGAACGATGTGGTCCGCGGCACGGACGCATCTTCCGTTGTGGCTTCGGAGGGGATTTTCCGCGGTATTCCCATCAGTGCGGGGCAGGCCGTGGGGCCGGTCCGCTTCGTCCGATCAATGGAGGATTGGAGTCGAGTCAGCCGAGGCGACATTCTTGTGGTCTCGGTCATCGACCCCGGCATGGCACCTTTGTTTGGTGTGGCAGCAGGGCTGGTCGCCGAGATGGGTGGGACACTGTCACACGGGGCGATTATTGCCCGCGAGTACGGATTGCCGGCAGTCGCGAATGTGCCCGGCATTACCACCAGGCTCAAGGAGGGCGATCGAATCAGCGTGGATGCGGAGCGAGGAGAGATCATCATCCAAGAGCAGGCGGGAGACTAGTCTGTGATGTCACCACGCATGATGCATTCTTGTGGAGACGAACGACTCTAGTCGTTTTGTTGTCTTGACCTTTCAAGGGAGTTTACGTATTCTTCAAAATCATTCTTTTCTTATCGCAACACCCAACAACCTGGTCGTAATGTGGGTCGGCGACATGACGTGGACGGTCACCCATGATTGATGGCGCGTTCTTTGGTGCGGGGGTTCTCGTCGGAGGTCTCCTCGGCGCACTGATCGTCGGGTTCTGGATTGCGGCCCGCGTACGCGCAAGCCTGCAGGCCCAACTGCTGACCACCGGCGAGCGGGCGCAACGGGCAGAATCGCTGGCAGACGAATTGCGCCGACAGGTACTACAAGATCGCCTCGATCTCAATCGGATCAGGGAGGATCTCTCGGAGGTATCCCAGGCCCGTGCAGTGGCGGAGACCAGGGCTGCGGAGGCCGCGCTCCATCTCAAAGAACAAAAGACTCTGCTGAGCCAGGCCCGACAGGAATTGGCCGAGACCTTCCAGGCTCTCTCCGGCGAAGCCCTCAAACAGAACAACGAAGCTTTTCTGAACCTCGCACGCAGCTCATTCGAAACGCTCCAAGCCGAGGCCAAGGGCGATCTCGCCCAGCGGCAACAGGCGATCGATAGTCTGGTCAAACCCCTCCAAGACTCGTTGCATCGATACGACGACCAACTCAGGCAGCTGGAGCAATCGCGGCAAGCGGCCTATGGAGGCCTCGATCAGCATCTTAAGCTCCTGGCCGAGTCGCAGCAGCGGCTGCAATCGGAGACCGGCAACCTCGTGAAGGCGCTACGCGCGCCGGCCATCCGCGGCCAATGGGGCGAGATCACGCTCAAGCGAGTGGCCGAGTTGTCCGGCATGGTAGCGCATTGTGATTTTTTTGAGCAGGAGTCTATCACGGTCGACGGCAGTCGGCTCCGTCCCGACATGGTAGTCCAGTTGCCGGGTGGGCGGCAGATCATCGTGGATGCCAAGACCGTTCTGGCAGGCTATCTGGACGCGCATGAGGCCTCGACCGAGGAGCAACGTCTCGAAGGCATGCGCCGGCATGCCGCACAGGTCCGGTCGCGCATGGACGAGTTGAGCCTGAAAGCCTACTGGAATCAATTCGCGCAGGCGCCTGAATTTGTTGTGCTGTTCTTGCCGGGAGAACAGTTTCTTGGCGCCGCACTCGAGCATGATCCACGACTCATCGAGGATGGGTTTCTTCGGAGCGTGGTCCTTGCCACCCCGACGACGCTCATGGCGCTCCTACGGGCGGTCGCCTATGGGTGGCGGCAGGAGCAATTGACCGAGCATGCCGAGGAAGCCGGGCGTTTGGGGAAGGACCTCTACGAACGGATGGCCGTGTTGACGGAGCATTTGAACGACGTTGGGCAGGCCCTCGGGAAGAGCGTCCTGTCATACAATAAGGCGGTCGGGTCGCTCGAAACCAGAATCTTGCCGGCGGCCCGTCGGTTCAAGGAGCTTGGTGTCTCGTCGGAGAAAGAGATCCCCATGTTGGATCCCGTGGAGCTGGTTTCGCGCAAGGCGTTGCCCTCTGACAGCGAATAAGGAGCCCCTGATGGCCGACGAGCAGGCGATGGTAGAAGCCTTCCACCGGACTTTCGATATCGTCGTCAATCCAGTCCCGACGGTCGTCGACGGGCGGACACGCGAATTACGTGTACGGCTCATTCAGGAAGAATTCGATGAGTTGATAGAGGCCCTCGCGGCAGAAGATCTTTCATCCATTGCCAAGGAGATGGCCGACCTTCTCTATGTCGTCTACGGCACGGCGGTGTCCTATGGCATCGATATGGATCCGGTCTTTCGAGAAGTACATCGGTCCAACATGAGCAAGGTCGGTGGCTATAAGCGTGAAGACGGGAAATGGGTGAAGCCGGCCACGTACTCGCCGGCGCGCATCGAACCGATTCTAACGGAGCAGGGGCCGGTCCGGCCCGAGGTCCGTTCGGGTTCATGAAAGAACTGCACTGTCCAATTTGCGGGACCACATTTGTTCGCGTGACCTACCAGGAGGGCGGGGTTGAGCGCCTGTTGAGCCGCGTCAATGTGTTTCCGTTTCGATGCCAGCTCTGCACGAATCGCTTTCGTGCATTCTATTCAGGTGCGCGCCACAATACACAGGCGTTTGATCGGCGTCAGTACACGCGCCTTCCGGCCTCCATCGAGGCCCAGGTCCTCGACCGCGATCAGCCGGCCATGATTAAGCGAATCACTGATATTTCGATGGATGGCTGTACCCTGCAGACGACGGGGTTCCCGGAAGGGGCTTTTATCGAGTTGGTCTTGAAGCCAACGGTGGAGGACGAAAAGATTCGCATTGAAACGGCGATGGTCTGTTCCGTTCGGCCGTTATCGATGGGGATCCGCTTCCTGGAGATCCCACCGGAACATTACCGCCGTTTGGCGCAGGTCGTTCTCGGGCTTTTAGTCGGTCAAGGTCTTGATCCCACGCTCAACGCGTAGCGCGACTCTTTCTACCCGGCATTTTCACGAGCAGATTATCGATCAATCGGACCGAGCCGATCCGGACTGCGCCCAAGAGTACCGCACGATCCGTGACGAGGGATAGCGGCTCCAGACTATCCGGGGCGCAGACGGCCAGGTACTCGACATACATGGTAGGTGATTGCTCGATGGTCTGCCGCATGCTCCGCTCGATCGCCGCCACGTCGCTCATCCCACCCTCGATCATCTGTCTGCCGGCTCGGAGTGCCTGAGAGAGCAAGGGGGCAATCCGACGTTCGTCGGCGCTGAGATAGACGTTGCGCGAACTCATGGCCAGCCCATCCCGCTCTCTGACTGTCGGGCGCACCTGAATCGCCCCGCCGAGATTGAGATCGTTCACAAGTTGCCGAACCAGCGCCGCTTGCTGGTAGTCCTTCTGGCCAAAGACCGTCAGATGGGGACGCACCATCCCGAAGAGTTTCGTCACCACCGTGGCGACGCCGGCGAAGTGATGAGGTCGGGCTTCGCCTTCCCATCGGCGCGCGAGCACCGGCACCGTCACGACCGTTTGGAAGCCCCCGGGATACATGGCCTGGGCCGTGGGTTCAAAACAGACATCCACCCCTTCCTCTCGGCACAGCGCCCGGTCGTGGGCAATCGGGCTGGGATAGGCGGCCAAGTCTTCGGTCGGGCTGAACTGTGTCGGGTTCACGAAGATACTCACGACGAGCGCATCACAGCGTAATCGAGCGGCTTGAATGAGGGAGCGGTGGCCGCCATGCAGCGCACCCATCGTGGGAACGAACCCGATGGTCACCCCTTCTCGGCGTAATCGTTCGCTCCATGTAGCCATGGAGTGTGTTGTGCGAATAATTTTCATAAGCCTGGGGGCGGGCTGCAAGCAGGGCGAGACCCATAGCGGGTCGAGGGCTGGGGAAACAAGAGGCGGACCTCAGGCTGCTTCCCGACCTCGGCGAGCAACTGGCTGCTTGTGCGCTGGAGTGATGGATGCAGGAACAGTGGATCGAGTTCGTTCAGCGGCATCAGAACGAACCGGCGTTGGTGCATGCGAGGATGCGGTACCACGAGATCTGGTTCGTTGATAATCCGTTGGCCGTAGAACAAGATGTCTAGATCGATGGTCCTGGGACCTGATCGGTTTTCCTCATCCCGGTCGAGCGAGCGTTCGATCTCCCGGAGGATGGCCAAGAGGCTTTTCGGCGTGATATCCGTCTCAAGCTGCACGACGCCGTTGAGGAACCACCCGTCTCCCGGCTGGGCATGATCGTTCACGGGCTCGGTTTCATAGAGCAGCGACACGCCCACGACTTGCGAGTGTGGCAGCAGGCTTAGCAACGTCACGGCTCGATCGCAGAAATCGAATCGATCGCCGACGTTCGAGCCAAACCCGATGAAGACAGTCTCCATAAAAATACCGTGAGGGGTGAGGCGTTAGGCGTAAGGTGTCAAGATCGAGATGACCGAGGGTTTGAGAGGCCCCCTCACGCCTTACCCCTTACGCCTCACGAGATTCAGAACCCCGCCTTTTTAATTCGCTCCACCGCCTCAGCCAATCGCTCTTTCGATGTGCAGACGGTCATCCGAATATATCCTTCGCCCGGCGCGCCGAAGCCGTTTCCCGGTGTCGTCACAATTCCGGTTTTCTCTAGCAAGTGAGCCGTGAAGGAAGCGGAGGTGTACCCCTTCGGCACCGTGACCCAAATGTAGAACGCGGCCGGAGGCGGATCGACCTCAAGCCCGAGTTGCTTGAGGCCAGGGACGAGGGTGTCGCGCCGTTCCTGGTAAATTTTTCTCAGACCATCTGTCACAGAATCATCCAGATTGAGCGCGGTGATCCCGGCTTCCTGAATGGCCTGGAAACAGCCGGAGTCGAGGTTGCTCTTCACCTTGCCGAGTCCCGCCAAGACCTGCTTATGCCCGACGGCAAACCCGATGCGCCAGCCGGTCATGTTGTACGTCTTCGACAGCGAGTGGAACTCGATCCCCACGTTTTTCGCGCCCTCGACTTCCATGAAGCTCGCAGGGGGCTTGCCGTCGTAGAAAATCTCCGAATAGGCTGCGTCGTGGCACACGATGATCTGGTTCTCCTGGGCAAAGTCCACCACTCGCTTAAAGTAGTCCTTGCTCATGATG
>JANYBU010000127.1 GCA_025360665.1 Nitrospira sp. | reverse complement strand
GGGGTCACGGCCACGCGCCTGATCAAGGGCTGTCTCCCTGACGTAAAGGTCTTGATGTTGTCGGTCCATGATGAAGATGCGAGAATTGTGGCGGCGGTGCAAGCCGGCGCCTGCGGCTACATTCTGAAGGATGCCGACCATGCCGAGTTTCTTCGCATCATCCGAGCCACCTACCGGGGGGAACGAGTTCATTCCCCCTTCATGCCGGACGGCTTTGCTCGGAAAGTGGTCTCCGCACTGCAAGAGGCTGGGAGCGGAACCGCCGCGAGCCTAGCACTGCTGACTGAGCGTGAGCGGGAGATTCTGGCTTGTGCCGCATCCGGGCGTGGCAATAAAGACATCGCCGATCAGTTGTGTGTGTCACTCGACACCGTGAAGACTCACCTCCACCACATCTATCGCAAACTCGGCGTCGACGGCCGGGTTGAAGCGATCCTGACCTATCTCAACACCAAGTAACGCACGCGCTTCCTCCGATCCCTCCCCCGAACGGTGTACGCAAAAACTATCCTTTGGGTAATGGTCCTCTATGGACGTATTGCATACGATGGTAACTATGCGAAGGAGAAAGCACAGCGTGGGGGGGGGAAGGGAGGCAGCTATGAACAGGACGATGGCGATTATGCTGAGCGTTGCGCTGGCGCTGTGCCTGTGGACCGGTGGTTCAGCTCTGGCCGCAGGAACCTGGGTTGACGAAATCGTGACCGCCGCGACCTTTTACAAGTCGAGTTATCCCACCGGCAATTGGGATCCCTACTTTGAAAAGCTCACCAAAGTGCAGGAAGGGATAGGCCGAGGGGACGAGCAGGTCGTGAAGGTTGAGATGGATCATTTCCTCAAGATGCTGCTCGGGCGCTCACACGGCATTAATGATGTGGCGGCGGACGAGTTGTACAGCTTCGCGCTCGGCGTCAAGCCGCCCGAACCGTTAACCTCGGCGGAGCCCTTCGATCCAGAGATCGGGATCGAGAGACCGATGAGTGTGCCGGATCACACGATCAATACGCCGTATGAGGGTGGTCGTCCATGCAAGCTCGAAGGCTGCGATTACTGGCTCGACAACGTGTTCGACCCAGGCGGTTCCTGAGGAGGAAGATGTGAGCGGCATCCAGGTTCCAGAGCGGGAAATGGGGAATGAGAGGCGCTCACCCAAAGAGTGGAAGAAAAATCCATCCCTCGGGTGATGGATTTCGTCCGTTGCCATTTATAGGATGGAGTTGAAAGGAGGTGGGGTGGTGAGAGGAGGTTTTTTCATAGTTGGCGCGTCGGCACTTGCGGGGCTCGCGGCGATGCCGCTCATAGCCGTCCGTGCGCGCGTGCGGTGGATCTCAACCGGTCGTCAAGATGATTGGTCCACAGAGGGAGCCCGGCAAAGATCTGACAAGGCCTGGGAGGTTGGATCGGCGCGGGGAGTTAACGGACAGGTGAGATGAGTAAGGAGATGGAGAGGTCGATGAAGGCGCCGGAGACGAGCACATCAGAAGACAGCCGGCGAGGATATCGGCCGCTCTGCGTGCCTTCGAAAGATGCGATCGACTATTACGCCTGCGGAGAAGGCTAGGAGCACATTGCGTGCTAGCTCCGTCGGCGTTGACACCCTCGATTGGATGAAGAAAGGAGGCTCCCATGAA
The DNA here is from genome assembly GCA_025360665.1 of Nitrospira sp. Taxonomy (GTDB): domain Bacteria; phylum Nitrospirota; class Nitrospiria; order Nitrospirales; family Nitrospiraceae; genus Palsa-1315. The sequence continues at coordinate 6,869 of JANYBU010000127.1, read as the reverse complement.
AGCAGTACTTGTGACAATCGTTGCGGTCTCCTGTGCGTTGGTCCTGTTCGCCGGGGGGGGGTTGCATTGGCTCAATCGACGAATTGGATGGATGAACTCAGCGGCTCGGTGAATTTTTATAAAAGCAAGTATCCCACCACCAATGATGTACCAGCCAATTGGGAACCCTATCTCAGCGAGCTGAATCTTATGAAGAAAGCGTCGATACGGGGCGATCAACAGACAGTGCGGACCAAAATGGGTATGTGGTTCAAGATGCTCAAGAACCGGGACTACGGAATTAATCCTAAGGCAGCAGATGAGCTCTTCAGAATAGCGGTGTTGACGACACCCTTCGACGAATACAAAATTGCCGTCCCGGCTCAATAAGGGAGATGGGTGCTAAGTATGGCGGTACACAGTACCGGGCGAGCAGTGGCTGGCTGTTGTTGAGAATGGAGAAGGCCGACGCTGCTCGCCCGAGACAGCAGTGTTGTTTCAGGGGAGGAGGTGACGTGATGAGGATCAGTCGTCACTTATTATTAGTGGTCTTGACGTCCATCATGATGGTCGCGCCTGTTTACGCTGTCGCCGTCGCGCAAGCCGACGAGGTGATGAGGGCGGTTCATCATGGCTTCGGCGGAGTCATCTCAAAGATCGAGTCCGGCATGCTGTTCGTCAAGACACCGGGTAATCTACAGATGCGTACTATCAGCCCCAACAAAGCCGATCGAGTGGGGTTGCATGAGGCCAGGACGGGAGATACCGTCCTCATGCTGGTGGATTCGGGAAACGTCTTGCTGGACGTTACCAAGGCAGGACGTGCGTTCGCCGACCATCGCATGATTGTCGGGACGCTCCACTACGCCGATCCGTACTGGAGCCAGATTCAGCTCTCGACCCCGGAGGGGTTTGAACGTTTCGACGTGGATGCGCTCGCGGGCAGTAAACTTTCCGTGTTTCAGGAAGGGGCTCCCGTCACAGTCGAGCTTGACGCCGATAACGTCATGATCGACATCCATCAGTCCCGGTGAGTGAGGGAAGCGACTTGCACGTCTTGACTTCACCTGTGACCAAACGTACCATTTGTCTGGGAGGTGGTTCCCTCTCCGCTACGTAGCGGAGAGGGAACCGCGCCTCACGAGTTTTTCCACCATGCGTACGCAGCAGGGTCGACGTTATGGCTAGTCGCCTGCGGTGGGTTATCGTATCGCTTCTGGCCTGTGCCGTGGCCGGTTGGGCAAGCAGCGAAGGTGCTTGTGCTAAGGATCGCCAGCCGGAATCCGGCGCTCCCCTTCAAACCATCCTTGAACTCGAGACGACTGCTCGTCTCCTGGCGGTCCTGCTCGATTCCGGCCGAAATGTAATCAACGAGCACCAAGTCCTGTTCGATGAGCAGGAGAAAATAGAAAAAGATTTTACACCTGACGTGTTTGAGCGACAATTACTGGACGTCTTTCGCAGTCGCTCAGGTACCGACCTGCGAGATCTTGAGGCGGCGCGAATTCCGGCCGGGACGAAGAAGCTACTCAAAGAGCTGGCCTTGGTCAGTAAACAGGTGGTCGCGGAAGCCCAACCTGAGATTAATCGACGAGGTGGCGGACTCAAAGAGTTTATTCCCGCGATCTTCGGCGCGCGAGTGGGCACCCGATTCACTGAACGGACACATGTGCGGCTGAAGCAGACGGCGCTGGCGCCTCGCAATCCCCTCAACGCGCCGGATACGGTTGAACGAACGGCGTTGGAGGCGTTTGCCGATCCCTCGTATCCCCGTGAGAAAGTGATCAGCGAAGTCACGGCGAAGAGCGGGTCGTTGCGCCTGATGTTTCCGCTCTATACGACAAGGAAATGCCTGGATTGTCACGGCGACCCCAAAGGGGAACTGGACCGGACCGGCTATCCCCGGGAGGGACTCAGCCTCGGGCAAAATGCTGGTGCGATTAGTGTGGTGATCCCGATTCGACCATGAGACGAATAGCATTGTTTCTGTGGGTGATGATTGCCGCCGGCTCCAGTAGCCTCTGGGGGGCCGAGCGACTGGACGCACCAGCCGCGAAGCCGGCGGGGAGCGGGGTCATCGTCCATAGCGACGGGTATATCCTGACGGCTGAACACGTGGTCGCCAATGCGAAGCGGATCTTCGTTGTGACCGCAGGGGATTTCCGCGCGCCGGCGATCCTCATCAGCACCGACTCCGAACACGACCTCGCCTTGCTCAAGATTGAAACGGTGGGATTGACGGAAGCGCCCATCGGCTATGCGGGTGCCGTCCGACTCGATCAAGAAATCATCACCGTCGGATTTTCGTTCGGCCTCCGGGACGTGTCCGTGACCCGCGGTCGGATTGCGGCGGTGCGGACGAGGGGCGTCCAGCGGGTCTTTCAAGTGGATGCGGCAATCAACCCCGGCAACAGCGGAGGGCCCATCTTCAATCGACGCGGGGAGGTGGTGGGCGTGATGACCACCAAATTCGCCCATCCTTCCGGCATCGTACCGGAAGGGATGTCCTTTGCGGTGCCGATCTCCTATGCCACGCCCCTCCTCGCGAATATCCCGGATTTTGATTTTACGATGATTGGGAAAGGGAGGAAGAATGCCAAGGGGAGCGGTGAGGACAAAGGCCTTGCCCAAGAAGTCGTCAGGACTACGGTGCTCATCGAGACAGTCAGGAACACCGACATTGCCTCAATGCCACCGGCTCCGGCTCAGGTTGCCGGAGCATCGTCAAAGAGCGACCCTCCGGCGGCCGTCTTGCCGCGCCTACAGCCGAGTCCGGTGCGGGATCCAGCGCCGAGTTCACAGGACGAGGAGGCGATCGCGCGGGTGAACGGCCAACTACGGGCTGCACAGGAAGATGAACTGAAGCATCTGGCCCAGCGCGGCATCGCTCAACCGGAGGGGATGGTGGTGATTCCAGCCGGAGAGTTTTTGATGGGAGCGGAGGATGGGCTTCAAGATGCTCGTCCCGTACACCGAGTGCATCTCAACTCCTACTGGTTCGACAAGTACGAAGTGACGAACGCGCGGTACCGACAGTGCGTTGAAGGAGGGGGCTGCACGCCACCGAAAGATCGCCTAACGTTCGATGACCCTCAGCGCGTGCAGCATCCCGTGACCAACATTACATGGAACCAGGCTCGATCCTTTTGCCAGTGGCAAGGTAAACGATTGCCGACAGAGGCCGAATGGGAAAAGGCGGCGCGAGGGACGGATGGTCGCCGCTACCCCTGGGGCAATGATGGAGAAGTCGTGAAAATTCGTATGAGAAATGGAGAACTCAAGGCCGGCGCCAGAGGAACCGAGCCGGTCGGGCGCCAGGCGGCGACGGCGTCGCCCTATGGGGTGTTCGACCTGATCGGCAGTGTGTCACAGTGGGTGAAAGATTGGTACGCGGAAGATTTCTACCAGGCATCTTCCGCCTGGGATCCACAGGGACCGTTGCGTGGCTCCTTCCGCGTGTTGCGGGGCGGGGAATGGAATGAAAAACCGCCGGATTTTCGGGCCAGCTATCGAGGGTGGGATGAAGTGACCTACTGGGGGCCGACGCTCGGCGTGCGCTGCGCGGAAGACGTGCCTTGATCTTTTGAGAGGAAGATAAGGGGACAGCATGAGCTAGCCCTGTTTGCGTGGACACTTTCAATATGATTATCGTCTACGGTATAGACGACGCGATAATCACCTTGTCGGATGCGATATGAGTCCTGTCCTGCCAGTTTCTCGCTGCCGGACGGCCGTGGGATAGCCGCAAGTTCTTTGATCCGTTGGATGATTCGCTGAAGATCTGCTTTGGGGATTTTCCGCAGGTCACGCTCTGCGGATTTCTTGAGGAGGAGACTATAAGAGCCCGTCACGTTTCAAGTCCTCGATCACTTTCTCAAATGGACGGGAGGGCTCTTTGCGTCGTGCGGCGACAGCGGCTAGATCTATTTCGTCTTCTCGCATTGCTCCCAGCACTGCGGCATTGATGAGGTCTGAGACGGTTCGATCCGTCGAGGCTGCTTTGGCTTTCAGAGCCGGGTGCACTTTTGGTTTCAGATAGACCGTCGTTCTTGTATCTGTTGCTATGCGCGTCTCCATTCTTGTCTTGGAAGCGGGGCACTGTTTTTTGTGTCGGGATTGTAGCATGGCAGAAGAATGTCGGCCAGCTTGCCTCGGCTTGTGGGACGGTGCTGTTGTTTTCATGGGGTGACCGTTTGCGCTGGAATAAGGTGGCAGGAACCGTTTTCTTGTGTGCTGGCGTGGGGCGTTATGTTTTTGGCACTGAGGCGGCTGGGACTTCTTCGACGCGGATGGTGTTGGCCCACTCGGCGACGAGGGGGTCTCGTTCTTCCATCGTCATCCCGGCATATTTCATAAACATCTGCGGACCTTTGCGGCGACGCCAGGTGAGATAGCTGAGGAAGTGCTCCCGGCAGATGCTGTGCGTGCCGGCTGGGGCATACACTCTTGCTTGGCAGCCTTTGATCATGCAGGTCAGATCGTGCATTCCATCCTCCGGATCAGAGAGCCTAGTATGCAGGATGGATGGGCTGATTATCAAACGGGTAGCCAGCTGCTTCGAGTCAGCGCCCCTCATTCGACGGCCCGGCTCTCGATGAGTCTGGTGCCACGCGGTTTCCCCATCATCTGCCCGCCCAGTGAGCTCGGTCTTCTGCAAAAATCCTCTTGAAGTCGGGACGGGTGGCCAGTTACGGTGCATGTTCCGCTGTGTGCATGATCGAGGCCCAGGCGAGGTGCGTGATGCTGTTGCAGCTGATTTCCGTGCTGGGTGCTCTGATGGTGCTGTCAGCCTATGGCTTGATTCAGGGCGGGATCTGGCGTGAACTGGACGCGGGATATCTTGCGTTGAACATCGTCGGGTCGTTGCTGTTAGGGATCGTCGCGATTGAGGATCAGCGGGTCGGTTTTATTTTCTTGGAGTTTGCGTGGGCCGGCCTTGGATTGGTCGGCGTCGCCAGAGCCGTGAAGGCTCGGCGTACCGCGAGTTAACATGGTTCGGATGAAAGGACTACACACATGGCAGGGTTGATGTCGGCGGATGAGATTTTTGGAAAGGCTCAAAATGCCGCTACGGCGGCGACGGGGCTTGATGAAAAGGCCATGCAGATCGATTACCCGGCGTTGAAGGAGAAGATCCGCGCAGCTTTAGGAGATCGCAAAGTCGCGCTTTGCCACATCAACAAGTTTTTGCCGGAGGGCTACGAAGATCAGGGGCGCTTTAATCTAGTGCTCCTCACTGCCGGCAACGTGCTGTTCGACATGGTCATCGGCGATTCGTATTTTCGCTATGACGTGGTGTCGGTCGGTCAGTTGGACAAAGTTCAGGTGATCGATGCGATGTGGGACAATAAAGAAAAACGCCGTGAGGAACCGTTCCTGAGCCTTCGCCTGATGCATGCCGAGGAGGCTCACCTCTTGCTGGCGCTTGAAGATGACGAGCGGAAGAGCTTACTGACCTTTGCGTCGGCTGTGGCGGCGGTCCGGAATCCAGAAAAGTAACGATCCGCAGGACGCTCAAAAAGACCGTCCAGCGAGGCCGCAGCGAGCGAAGAGGCGAATCGTACTTGTGCTGTACGTTGAGCCTCTGAGTGATGCGAGAACGAAGCTGGCGGACTTTTTCAGCGTCCTGCTCTAGGCGCGACGGTAGAAGGGGAGAGCCTGCACCGTTGCGTCGTGACGCGCACCATCGATTTCGATGGTGAGGTTGGTGCCGGGGGCTGAAAAATCACGGAGTGGGAATGCCAAGGCGATAGGGGCCTTGAGCTGTGGTGACTGTGTGGAACTACTGACCCAGCCGACTTCACGGTCTCCGCTGAATATCTTGGCGTTCCTCGGCGGGATGATCGAGCCCTTCATGACCAGGCCGACTAAGTGCCGCCGTACGTTGCCGTAGGTGTCCATCCTCGCCACGACTTCCTGCCCTGGATAGCAGCCCTTATTCAAGCTGAACGCTTTCCCTTCCAGGTTCGCTTCCGGCGGGACGATCTCTTCGTTCAGGTCCGGCCCGGCTTTTGGCAGCCCCGCTTCGATGCGGAGGGCCTCACGAGCTTGAGCGCCAACGGCCTTGATGCCGTACGTCGCGCCTGCCTCCATGAGTCGCTCCCAGGCCGTGTTGAGGGCTTCAGTAGGCAGTAATACTTCGAGGTCTGCCTCTCCGGTTTCTTCTGTGCACAGGACGAGCGAGGCGTGGCCACCGATCTGGGCTGCGATGGCACTCACTGGCTTGAGGTCGCTCATCTCGACGCCGAAGGCGGCGCTGACTGCCGCGCAGGCCTTGGGTCCGCTAATGAGCAACAATCCCCAGGACTCCGCGCAGTTCTCCATTTTCGCTTTGATGCCGTAGAGCAGAAACTTTCGGAGGGCTTGGAAGGTGGCGTCGCCGACCTCGCCGACATCTTCCACCCACAGGCTGTCAGGCAGGGTATAGACTCGAAAGTAGCCGAGCATCTTGCCCTTGTGCGTAAGAAAGCTAGAATAGCAGCCCTGGCCTGGCTGGAGCGGGAGAATATCGTTGCTGATGAGGCCCTGTAGCCATTTCACTCGATCATCACCGGTGACGCGGATTTTGCCACGGTGCGAGAGGTCGGAGAGTCCGACTGCCTGGCGTACCGCCTGATACTCCGCGACCCATTCGCCATAGTGAGCGGGCATGTCCCACCCGGCGACCTCTTCAAAGGCTGCGCCGAGCTTCAGGTGGTGCTCGTGGAGGCGTGAGTGCTTCATGCGTGATTCCCTGCGACTTCCTCGACCAGGTCTTTCAATCGAGCGGAGAACTCATTACGCGAGACAATCTTGGTCACGCCCAGCGCTCTGGCCCGGTTAAACGTGTCGACCTCTTCATGATTGGCGAAGGCGAGGATGGGAATGGTCTTCAAACCAGCGTCGGCTTT
>JANYBU010000117.1 GCA_025360665.1 Nitrospira sp. | reverse complement strand
GGTTGGCATCACAAACAGCCCCAACCTTGGAGGGCCTTGCCTGGTCGAAGGGTTCGTCGTTGATGTCGATGGCAGAGGACCGACGAAGCGAGCCTCTTCGTCTTGCAGCGTCTGTTGGAGCGAATCCAGATGCAACCCCTGGCTGCTCGCGCAGGCAGTGAGAAAGAGCAAGAGGGCGAGCACCATGTAGGCGAGGGGATTCATGCCGGCGACGCACTCACGTGGGTTTGTGCGAGTGCTTCAAGTGCGAGCATCAGCGCGTGGGTTCCACTGCGGCCATGCCCGTGCGTTTGGACGGTCTGGTAGAGCTGGTGCACCAACGTGAGACCGGGCAGTACGAGTCCTATACGTTTCGATTCCTCCAGTGCGATGCCCATATCTTTCACGAAGTGCTCGACGAAAAATCCCGGGGCGAAGTTGCGTTGAAGAATACGTGGAGCGAGATGGTCCAAGGTCCAGCAGGCTGCGGCTCCTCCACGGATGGAGTCCAGCATGCGGTTCAGATCGAGCCCTGCCTTGTAGCCATAGAGCAGACTCTCGCAGACACCGATCATCGTGCCGGCGATCACGATCTGGTTACAGAGTTTCGCCTGTTGCCCAGTGCCGGGCCCTCCCTGATGCACGATCTTGTTGCCCAATAGCTCGAAGAGCGGCATCACGGCTTGCACGGCTTCGCGGTCGCCTCCTACCATGATCGAGAGGGTGGCGTTGCGCGCGCCGACGTCGCCACCGGATACCGGGGCATCAATCGCAGCGAGACCTTTGGCCATCGCACGTTCGGCCATCTCGCGGCTGAGTGCTGGGTCCGTCGTCGTCATATCGACGAGCAGTGTGCCAGCTCGCACGCCGGCCAGGATTCCAGTTTCGCCGAAATAGACGGCACGGACGTCCAGGGGAAAGCCTACCATCGAGAAGAGGATATCGGAATCAGCAGCGACGGCGCGCGGGTTCTCAGCCCATGTCGCACCGAGGTCGAGCAGCGGCTTGGCTTTGGCTTTCGTGCGGCTGTGCAGGGTCACGCGATACCCGGTTCGTAGTACATGGCCACACATTGACGAGCCCATCACGCCGGTGCCAATCCAGCCGATTCTGGTTTGTGACGGAGTGACTCTGTGTGGAGCTCTCGTCATTGGGGCCTTGCCTCATCGAGTAATGGAATGATCTGGTCAGCCACAGCCTGCACCACTCCCTCTCGTTCTCCTACCACTTTGAGCCCCTGGAAACTCAGATAGTATCCTCCGTGGCTTGGCGCTTGGATGGTCGCGTGGAGTTCGATCCGTGCGCCATCCTCCACATCGGGATCTTTGACCGTGGGGATGCCGCAGAGGCCAAACGCGGCAACATTGATCGAGGCGGTCTCGTCTTCCAAATAAAACAGGTAAGCGCCATAACAGGTCGTGCCGGCTGGCAAGGTATAGGGGTCGAGGGGTTGCACGTTCCGAACGGTTCCTTGCAGCGTCACTTGCCGAAGGTGGAAGCGACTGGGTTCGTCCAGGATCTCGCGAACCGTGATGGGGTCAGCGGCCAAGGCAAAGGAAGGCAGCATAGCCCAGCCGAACAAGAGACCGATGAAGATCGAAGCCAGTTTCATGTGCCTGTAGAACCATTCGATTGTCATAGGCGGTGCATTCTACCATTCTTGCCATCGTGGTTCGCGCTTTTGCGGCGGGACAATCTCTTTCACAGTTGGGACACAGTTGAGACACAGTCGGTATAATCCGCAGTCACTTTTAGGAGGATTTACCATGAGCGTGAACGAACGACAACTTAGTTCCTATGTGACAGAGATTCGCCCACGGTTTGAAGATCTGCTCGGCCAGATGGTGGAGATTCCTTCGATCAGCATGGATCCGGCCAAGGTCCCAGACATCCGGCGCATGGCGGACTTCGCGCGGCAGGTCCTCACGGATCTGGGGGCTGAGGCTCAGATTGTCGAGACCGGCGGCTATCCGATCGTGTCCGGCGGCTGGATAACCGGAGCCCATTATCCGACGGTCACCATCTACAACCATATGGATGTGCAGCCGGCGCAGGAGCCGGAATGGACGCAGGCACCTTTTACTTTCAAGAACGAGAACGGGCTGTACCACGGCCGTGGCGCGACAGATGACAAGGGTCCGGCACTCTCGGCCCTGTTCGGCGCGCGGTACGCAATCGAGCAGGGCTTCCCGATCAATGTCCGGTTTCTCTGGGAACTGGAAGAGGAAATCGGCAGTCCGAATTTTTCGGCTGGGCTGAAGAACCGAGCGGCTATTCCTCGACCGGATTCAGTCGTGGTATCGGACACCATCTGGCTCGCCAAGGGAAAGCCTGCCATGCCCTATGGTCTGCGCGGTCTGCTGGGCGCGCGACTCACGCTACGCACGGGATCGAAAGACGCCCATTCGGGCGTGACCGGAGGCGCGGCGCGGAATCCACTCGCGGAATTGATGGAAGTGGCGCATGCCTGTGTCGATGCCAAGAGCGGCAAGGTCAAGATTCCCGGGTTCTATCAGGATGTGGTCGAACCGACTAAGGCAGAGATCAAAAGTTTTCTCGCGTCAGGTTTCCAGGTCAAGAGCTTCAAGCAGGCCTATGGGTTTCAGACGCTCCGCACGAACGATCCCGCCGAAATCATGCGGAGGATTTGGGCTGCGCCGACGTTCGAGGTACATGGCCTGATCGGCGGCTACCATGGGCCAGGGGTGAAGACGGTTGTGCCGGGCCACGGCGAACTCAAAGTGAGCATGAGGTTGGTGCCGAATCAAACTCCGGAGAAGGCCTTTGCGTTACTCAAGCGCCACGTGGCGAAGATCAACCCGCATGTCAAAGTGGAACGGGAAGGGATGCTTCAGCCGTTCAAAGGACTGTTTGAGGGACCCTATGTCGAAGCAGTGAAGCGGGCGGCCAAGGCGGGATTCGGCAAAGAGCCGGCCTTCATCCGCGAAGGCGGATCGATCGGCGCAGTGGTCACGATGCAGAAGGCCTGGAAGGTGCCGATCCTGTTTATGGGGTTGAGCTTGCCCGAGCATGGCTACCATGCGCCAAACGAATACTTTGACTGGGGCCAAGCCTCAGGCGGGATGAAGGCCTTTGCGCATTATTTTGCAGAGGTGGCGAAGATGGGAAAGAGGTGAGGAGCGGCCAGGTGCCCTTCTTGCTCGCAGAACGCGCACATTCAGAAAGTGCTCGTTCGATGCGCGCAGTAAAGGGCAGCCTTGGCCACTCCCTCCTAGGGTGGGTGAATGGAGTGAGGATGTGGACCTGGGCTGAGGGTCTCCTGTGCTCGTGCAACGCGCGGTCTCAGAAGACCCTCGTTGGACACGCGCAGTGGGAGACCCTCTAGCCCGCCCTCAAGGGAGAGGTAGAAGAACGTGGTCGTTCGATGCGCGGAGTGAAGGACAGTCGGCGACGCCTTATGAAGCGAGTCAGGAGATGGATGCACGCGGTAGGGATCGAAGCTGAGCTGGAATGACAATCCGACCCTTCGTCGTTACGTAGGCAGATCCGTAATTCCTCCGTGCTGAAAAACGTTTCCGATAGTCATGATATTTGAGTTTCGTGGCGCTTTAACGCGTTTGCTGGAACGCATTGCGAGAAACCTACAGAGCCAAAACCTTTTCAAGGAAGATCTTGGCTTTCTCTTCATTGATGGATATTTCAGGCGACAGGATGAGGTGCCCAATGGTTTTTCCTTCAAACTGACTAACGCCTCTCGAATTTCTTCCAGCCCAATGCTTGAGCAGAATAGTGGCGTTCAATAGCCGCTCTTGAAACATCGAAACCAAAACGGTGTTAACGATTTGTCCTGGCTCAACGCCGACAAAGTAGAACATGAAAACCGAACGTTCAGAGGCAAGAAACTCAAGCATCTTATCGAGGTTGTATGCCTTTGGATTCGAGTTAAGAATCATGATCTTCGTTTTGACATCAGTCTCCGTAAGATACTCGTCGAACTCCTTGGTATAGTCTCCTAGATCATTTTCAGTCTTGAATTGCGGAATGCCACTCGTGCGTTTCTGGAGGGCGTTAATTATCTCCTGCCGTAGACGATCATCTTCCCCTGCAATCAGATACTCGATTATTCTGCCCCTAATGTTTACGTTCTCGATGAGAGCCGCTAGCAGGATTTCGTTTTTAAACCTTTTCACCTTGGCGTCAAGTTCGTCCTTAAGCGTCTGTGCATCTTGGGACTTGACGAAGCCGACTGCTCTTGCTGGGGCGAGAAGAACGCTTTGTTTCTGAGCCGAACTTGGCTCGAACTTATTGCCAGATGGGCTAATATTGTTTGTTGCCTCCACCAGACGAGGAAGGTTTCCTTCAAAACCCAACCCTGCATGAATATTGAACAATTTTTCAATGTTCTCTGGCGTGTTGGTTATGCCCTCAAGCTCACGCATTATGTCCGAACCATTGAAGCTTCCACGAATATTATTTTCACGCAGCTCCTGCGAACTGTGACTTATCTTTTTCAGGAAAGTCGTATTGGCTAGGTATGTGTAGTTGTATGTTGGCGTGACCAAGCAAACAATAAACGGACGATCATCAAATTTATGTAGATTTGATAAGGAAAGGACCGTGTTGCCAAAATTTTTGGTAGCGGAGGAACTAAATCTAACTGCAAAATTATCGCAGTAATAAACTGACCTATCTTTCGTTAAAGAGAAATGATCTGAGGCAAATCTTGTAAGTTTTGCCTTGTCATTAATCCCGTCATGTTTTCGGAGAAACGCTATCAGTTCTTTAGTCGCATTCTTCATTGTAGAGTCCCGCGATGGCTTTCTGATCTTTTCTCGCTGTCTTCGATTGTTTTTGGTCTGCCAAACTGTTTCGCTCCCAAAAATACCCATCGTGATAGCCTTGGATTATGTCATCTGATTCGGCGCGAGTAAGCCTTTTCACAGCCATCTGGCAGTACGCTGTCTCTTGTTCGACGCCTGAAAACATTCTTTTCAGTTTTTTTGCAACCACGCAAGTTGTTCCTGAACCAAAGAATGGGTCAAAGACAAAATCACCTGGTTTTGAACTTGCAAGAATTAACTTCGCAATTAGCTTCTCTGGCTTCTGCGTTGAATGATCTGTGTTTTCCGGCATTGACCAAAAAGGAATTGAGATGTCTGTCCAGAGATTGGAAGGATGCGTTAGGCGATAGTTGCCATTGGTGGTTTCTTCCCAGTCCTTCGGTTCGCCAGATAAATGACGATAGGGAGCAATGACTTTTCGCTTTAATTTGACTGCCTCCACATCAAAGAAATACTCATCGGACATGGTGCAAAACCAAATATCCTCTGAGCAATTCTTCCAGTTGGAAGAGGCACCACGACCTTTCTCTCGCTCCCAAGTGATTCGGTTTCTCACAATGAAATGCTTTTCCAGGACTATTTGCACTGATTTCGATGATTGCCAATCGCAGCAAACGTAAATTGAAGCATTCTTTTTAAGGCACCTCTTCAGCTTCGTTATCCACGAGCCTAGCCATTCTTCATATGACTCGGGTGATATCTTGGAGAATTTACTGTTCCCGAACTTTTTATTCAGGTTGTACGGAGGATCGACGATCAGCAGATCAATGAACTGATCTGGCAGGAAATCAACGCACGAGAACAAGTCTTGATGTATTAGCCTGTTTTGGATTTGATCAGGCGTACATGGCACTTCCAGAGAAGTCGTTTGACGCATGAGGTTTTCCCTCTCGCTCTCGTGGACGATCAACGTTCGGTTTCGTGGCGCACGTTCTTTCATTTCGTAAGACTGCCTTGCTGGAATCGGAGTTTTGATTATTGAGTATGCTGACCGACATGGTTGACCCAGTAGACTGCAAACGGGCTCTCAATTATTGCGTCTTTGTTGTCATGGTCGTCCAGGATGTAGGTATTCGCGGCGATGAAGGTCTGGATCTCAGCAAAGGCAACGAGAGGGAAAAGGAGAGCAGCCAGGAGAGTTATGATGGAAAGGGTGTGCATTGGGCTCAGTATGGCGCGGAGCCCCGAGAGCGTCAAGGCGCAGGGTCTGGTGTGCGGTAAATGAGCAGCTTGGAGAGACTCGCATAGGCGAGCGGAGTGGCGTGGACGAAGCCGAGCGCGAAGTCGCGTGATGATACTGTGAGATTCAATCTTGGCAAACGCTGAAGTGCTAGTCAGAGCAGGAACGGTGAGAGTAACGAGGCAGAAAAGTCTGAAAAGTTAGATACGCGGTTATATAACGGCAGAACAGTATCAATAATTTCAATTAGCTGTGATGTATACGACTGAGCTACCGGTTCACGACTTATATCATGGAATGTCGAACTGCCAGCGTCCGTGTCGACCTGGGAGTGTCAGCGCCGCATTGAGGTGATCGAGAAAGTCGCGGCGGGAAATCTCTTCTGCTCCAAGAGCCATCACATGGGGTGAGGATTGCTGGCAGTCCATGAGGCTGAATCCCCAGGCTTGGAGTTGGCGGACGAGCGAGACCAGCGCCACTTTCGAGGCATCGGAGGTTCGCGTGAACATCGACTCTGCGAAGAAGGCTCCACCGATGGCGACCCCATAGACCCCGCCGACCAGGTGTTCGCCCTGCCAGGTTTCAATCGAATGGGCGTATCCGAGTTCGTGTAGGCGCGTGTAAGCGTCGAGCATCTCCGTGGTGATCCATGTGCCCCCGTCAGGATATTGCGGTCTCGGTCCTGCGCACTGAGTCATCACCTCGCGAAAGCAGGTATCGAATGTGACGCGGAAGATGCCGGGACGAAGGCTTCGTGTGAGGCTACGCGAGATGTGGAGCTTGGGGGGAAAGAGGACGGTCCTGGGATCGGGCGACCACCACAAGATCGGCTGGTCATCGTCGTACCAGGGAAAGATGCCGTGACGGTAGGCTTCGAGCAATCGCTCGGGTCGCAGGTCGCCTCCGACAGCGAGTAGACCCTCAGGGGTGGATACATCAACGGGCGGGAAGCGCAGATCGGAGGAGTTTGCGCTGAGCTTGAACATGGCCGAGCCAGTGTACGTGAAGCGACGCAAAAAGGCTTCGGTTTCTAGCAGGCTGAGAGAAAACTTGGTTTATACACACAACGCCAATGGAATCTTCCGTGAGCGCTGATGTCAAAATAGTTGCAGGATGCTCAAAAAGGCTGTCCAGCAAGGCCGCAGCGAGTGATCAAAATAGGATCTTTCCAAGCTTGCTCGTTATCTCTCTAGGGGTGGGGGCTGATTGATCTTCCACTGCGCGCGTCCAACGAGGGCCTTCTCAGGCCGCGCGTTGCGCGAGCAAAGAAGATCATCAGCCTCCATCCCTCACCCTTTCTTTTCCTCCGCCTGAGCCAGCAAAGGCTGGAAGATGGGATCTGCGTCCAGCACCGCCTTCAACGACTCTGCCCCGATGAAGAATTGCCAGATGTCCGGAGTCTGGCCGGGAACTTCAGCAAACCATCGTTTGGCTTCCGTCAGTCGCTCCAAGAGCGCTCGATTGTCCCGATCTGGCGTGAACAGCAAGCTGTAGGCTTTGGTGTATTCGGCCATAAATTTATCGAGTGGCAGGTCGGCGAGTGTAAGCGCTTCGTCGGCATCCTGATAGGCAGCGCGAATGTCTGAGTCGTCGAGGATGCGGTTCCAAGCCACTTTGTTGATGCGGGACCAGGCCAACTGAATCAGGGCTTCGGCTCTGCCGGCTCGTCGATCAACCGGGATGGCCTTGACCAGGGATTGGTGGGTCGCGATCGAAGGCTCCTGATCGTTGTTCCATCGTAAAGCGACGCCTAGTCGAAATCGGTTATCGAGTTGTTCCGGCCGTACGACAGCCAATGTTTGCATAGCTGAGAGCATGCGGTACAGGTAGTCGGCGGTCGTCGGTTTGTCGAACCCACCCATCTCCATCCCCAGCGACAGGTCCATGCGCACTGATTGGGAGTAGATGTTCCAGAAATGCTCGTTCACCACCAAGGCCAGCGCCGGGTCCCTCACCGTGAGTTTGTGGAAGGGGATGGCCTCGCGCAGGACGATGGCATAGAGGTGCCGGCTCAGCACCATGAGGGCCTCGGCCTGATTGGGGTCGATGATGAGCACACGGTTCAACATGGCCACGCGGTCACGCAGTTCCGGAAAGGTGGCCGCACGAGCTGCCCCGGCGATTAAGAGACCCGGGAGATCCGTCGGTCCCCACCAGACTAGCGAGTCGGGGAGGGGACGGCTGGTTTCCGTGATGAACGGAATCTTTTCCTGGACCCCACTGCCGGAGACGTCTCCGCTGGTGACGGGAAGGTTCACGACCGCCTGGTCGCCCGCGAAGCCGTGTTTCTTCAGCCCGGAGAGGACGACCCATTGGGTGGTGATTTCCTTCAGGGCGCGCCTGGTCCGCTTAATCGTACTGGTCCATTTGACCGAGCCGGCTGCATAGGTCAAGGGGGCCGTGAGAGGATCCTGGTAGCTGATGGACAGTTTCACCAAGGTGGTCGGCACCGCCACAATCGGGCCATTCGGTCGAAGACGGAACGAGGCCGACGGGAGCGGCGCGCTTCCGACAATGTGAATATGGAATCCGGTTCCCGGCGGCGTGAGACCCAGCGAGTCGGTCACGAAGGCCGAGGCGGGATAGCGGTTGAGGTCTTCACTGAAAAAGACTAGCTCACCATTACTGGGCCACACGACCTCCATGCCGACATCGCTTCTGAGGAGGGTGGAGGCATGGGCCTCTTGCAGGCGCTGCCAGCAGGAGTCGTAGACGAGGTCGGAGTCGGTCGGATTGGTCTTGATGCCATGGGGGGCTGCAGCCACGAGGGGATATTGACAGGCGAAGTCGAGCTGGCCGACGCCCACCTTGTTCCCCGCTCCCATCGCTTCGGCGTAACGCTGAGCTGTCGATTCAGCTGAGGTGACGGCCTTCTTCGACTTCTTTGCAGCGGCGGCGGATGCCGATGAGGGTTCGATCAGGGTCATCGCAGTGACCATCGACAAGGTTCCGGCAAGGAGCAGGATCGTGAACCGGCTACGTTGGAAGATCTGCAGACGCATCATGTCGTACGCTCCCCTAAGGAGCCTGTCCGACATTGCCGTTCGTGACGAGGCGAAGGAGGTGCGGCCAGATGCGAGGCCGCAGGCCAGGAAAAACCGGAAGTGTATTCGTTGGAATACATTGAGGATTTTTTCGGGCCGAGAACAATGCAGATGGCCACAGATCGTTCGCCACAGTAGAAAGGACATGTCGGACAGGCTCCTAATATGAAGGACGAAAAGATGGCGGAACTCTACCATGCTGTTTTAAGGATCTGAAAGGGGCCAGGGATGCCGATTCGCTGGCTAGCAGGTTGTTGAAACAGTCCGCCAGCGTAAGAAGACCGTTATTTGGTTTGTTTGGTCTGTCTCGTTTGTTTGGTTGAACGAAACTAACCAGATGAACCAAATCAACCAGATGAACAAAACAAACCAGATCAACCAGACAAACCACACTCGTAGAGGGGCCCTCTCTCCTGGCTATTCGACCACGATCACGGCTCTCATGTCATGACCGGGCATGTCGCACAGGTACGAGAAGGTTCCGGTACGTGCCGGCGTGAACTGAATTTCGATCAGGCCCTCAGGTGGGATGATCACCCGCTTGAGTCCGTCTGGACCAAACTCCGGGGCCCCGTTGCCGCTTACGTTGAGGCCGACGCCGAAGAAAAGCTCCTTGGCCACCACGCTATGGAGTTCCGTATCGTGGTTGCGGAACCGTAGCGCTGTCTCTTGATTATGATGTAAGAGGACGTGATTCGGAATGAACATCCGTCCGCGGATCTCTATGGTGACCGATTCCACCTCGACTTCGGTTGGGAGTGCGCCAGGAGCCTGTTCGACATTGCCGTTCGTGACGAGGCGAAGGAGGTGCGGCCAGATGCAAGGCCGCAGGCCCGGAAAAACCGGAGGTGTATTCGCTGGAATACAGTGAGGATTTTTTTGGGCCGAGAACGACGCAGATGGCGGCAGATCGTTCGCCACAGTAGAAAGGTCAGTGTCGGACAGGCTCCTTGCGGGAGTCGCTAGTAGCAGAGCCAGGCACATGAGCCCGAGCGTCCCTCTCACCGTGCGTTGGCCGCATCGAGGATCGCGCGGCGCATGTTCACCCGGTCGACCGACGTCAACCGTGGGACTGGACGATGTCGGCAGAGCGTGACGGTGTGCTGGAGGGAGGCGATGAAGACTTCGCAATTCGGACAGTCTCCCAGATGTCGGCGTATCTCCCGGCAAATGTCAGACGGGAGTTCGTCGTCGATATAGGCAGACAACTGCCGGAGAAGATCCACGCAATGGCCTTGGCCATGCGTATGGCGGTGAGACGATGGCCCGGACTGTTTCTTTGGCGCCGACGTCTTCTTCTTGGTCATGAGCGCAAGCCTCCAGACTTGTGGTCATCATGGTGGGTGATGCCGTGGGCGCTGAGCTCCCGCCGCACAAACAAGCGTGCTCGGTGCAGTCGCGATTTTACGGCGCGCTCATTCACGCCCATGATGGTCCCCACTTCTTTGGCACTTAACCCTTCCATATCGCGGAGCACCAGGGCCATTCGATACTTTTTTGGCAGTTTCTCGATCGCCTGGTCGAGGGCCTGCCGGAGCTCTTTGTTCTGCAGTGCCTCTTCGGGACTGAGCCCGTCCATCGGGATCTGGAGGTGAAATTCTCCTTCCGATGTGGGCACAAATTCATCAAGCGACAGTTCGTGTTCCGGCTGCCCTTTGCGCTTGCGCCGCATCCGTATGCAGGCCCGTGACGCGATGGTATAGAGCCAGGTGGAGACCTGCGACTCGCCTCGAAAATCTTTAAGTCCCCGGTAGGCATTGAGAAAGGTCTCTTGAACGAGGTCCTTTGCCGACTCCGCTTCGCCGCACAGGCGGTGTGCGTACCGATAAATCAGATCGACATGGTCTCGGTACAGCCTATCAAATTCGTCAGGCTCTCGTATGGCTGGGCGTTGGGTTGGCGTTTTGTGAGTAGGGGCGCGCATGTCTGGCGCGAAGTCTAGGGGCTTGGCTGAGGCCTGTCAAGCAAACCTGGCAGGAAGCTGAAAAAGGCCTCTCGCTTCGCTCAGAGGCTCGACGTACAACACAGAGTACGGCTCGCCTCTTCGCTCGCTACGGCCTTGCTGGAGGCCTTTTTGAGCATCCTGCTCGGTCAGGGCCGCTATATGTATTGGTTGTCGGTTAGGGGATCGGTGAGGCACTGCGTCGGGGAGTTGGTGTCTCGGTAGATGGGAATGTGACGGCCAGATGCTCATGGTCGATGTGTAACGTCAACAGTTGTCCCACCTTCACACGAGGGATCCCGATCTTCGAATTGAGCATGACCAGGCCGATGGGGGTTCGGACAAAGACGAAGTTGGATTTGAGCTTGGACACGGTTCCTGAGAGGAGGAGCTGCACGTCGGCTCCGACCGGCGGGGCTTGGCCGACCTGCAGGTCAAATTGCATGTCGTGGACCCCGCTGATGGTATTCGTGTCATCGACTTCGACGGTCAGCAGATCTCCCTCGTGATAGTCGGTGAGGTGTTCTTCCTGAGTGCCGACATGGACAGTTTGGTCACCGTCAGGCCCCCACCAGCGTAACGTTCTCGGCACATCGGCCCCGGACGTCATTGGCCCGCTGAGGTAGCGATGGACCAACGATCCGTCGGCCCTTTTTCGGATCTCGACGACGGAATGGCGCTCGTGCACCCAAAAGAGTACTTCCTGCGAGGCTTTAAGATCCTTCAGCGTTGTTTTAGAAGTGAGGGTCAGCAGTCCGATCGGGGTCTTGAGAAAGACGATCCCAGCCTTGGTCCGCCACACCGATCCCCGTAACTGTATGAAGGGATCAATCGTGACTGGGTCAACGGCGGCAGGGGTTGGAACAGGGGGTTCAGCGGCTGGGAGCGAGGGCATTCCAGCTGGCGCAGGTGGTTCCTCGGCCCGGACGGGGCCGAGAAGGGTGACGACGACCACCCCGGCGCAGAGGGCCTCGAGCACACGCCGCTGCAGCCTGCGAAGAGAGGAATCGCGCATCGCGGGGGGCTGGGGGTTGTCGCGAACCGCAGGGAAATGAGTCTCTGTATGTGCGGGATGCATCATCAGCGTGAGCGAATAACATGATGCCTACGAGGAGTCAAGGCGAAAGCCGCCACCACAGTGACTCGGAAGGCGATGCCCTTACGAAATTGCGCCACTGACGGGAACGTGTAGGTCGGTCGGCGGGTGGAGATGCCGTGAATCCGCGGCTGCGCAAGGAGTGGATGGCAGGGGGTTGAGGGTCAGGATGATCCGGAGCTCACGGTTGGTTGAATTCGGCACGCCGAACCCTGTGAGCAAAAGGGATGGTGTGACCATGTGGCAGATACGGCGCATTTCGAATTGTGCCCAGTCCTGCGCCTCGATTCGACATTGAAGCTGCGCCAGCACGTCGTAACAGAACTCCGTGAGGATGGACGGCATGGATTCGGGTGCCATCTGCGGCCAGAGCTCATGGGACTTACCGAACAACGCCATCAGTGCACGAGCTGGTCCATTCATGTGCAGGATGCGAGCAGATGAGGAAAACACGATCATGCCAGAGTCGGGGGAAGAGAGAAGGGGTTGTTGCCTCGAACCTGTTCCGTTGGGGGCCGTCTCCATTGTTCCCGAGACATCATTCTGCGGGGAGTTGAGCTGGTTCTGCTGAGATGATCGTGGCACGCGCATCCTTTCGGGGAAATGTTCTCCGGACTGTGCAAGAGTTGCACCCATGGCAGGGATGGAGAAAGCGCGACTATTCTGCGAATACCGATCACAACGTGACGTCTAGAACCAGGTTGCGCACAAAGACGGTGTCGTGGTGGCAGAAATTGAACCGGTTATTTCTTTCGAACCAACATGCGAATCGGGGTTCCCTCGAATCCATACTCTTCGCGGAGTTGGTTCTCGAGAAAGCGGAGATAGGCGGGCGTGATATTGTCCGGGTGGCCGACAAACAACGCAAAGACTGGTGGTTGTGTCGCGACCTGGGTCATGAAGGCAGACTTGGTGATCTTCGTCGGTTTGCCTTTGCGCACCGGCAGGGGGTGGGTGGCGAGAATCTCCTGAAGGAATTTGTTCAACGCTCCGGTCGGGATCCGTTTTGAAAAAGCCGCGAATACCCTATCAATGGTAGGAAAGAGCTGGCCAAGTGA
>JANYBU010000019.1 GCA_025360665.1 Nitrospira sp. | reverse complement strand
TCCTCTACGGTCTGCCAGTGCGCAACGATGTTCCGGATCGATGGAGCCCATCTCTGCTGGGCGATGGAAAATCTCGCCGACGGCCACGTCGTGAACCATATCGTCGTGCCGGACGACGAGAAACATTGGGCGAAGATTGCGCTGGACCGCATGATGTCCGTGAGTTAGCGGGCAGGTTGGTGAAAAAGGTTCCCGGCTTCATTCTCGGTTCGCTCCAACCCTCAACGCACCTCGAACGGTACGCCTCGGGCTCTCGCTCACTGCGGCCTTGCCGGAAATCTTTTTGACCATCCTGCAAAGGACTCATCAGTTTAGGCTAGTACCTCAGCCCTTCCTTTGGGTATATTCCTACATTTACTGTGCTGCCGCGAAAGCCTGAAATGCCCATGGACTACAAGGCCACACTCAATCTTCCCAAAACTGATTTTCCCATGAAGGCAAACTTGCCTCAGCGGGAGCCTGAACTCCTTTCCTCGTGGGAAAAGGAAGGGTTGTACGAACAGATTCAGGAGGCGGGGAAAGGCCGGCCGCTGTATATCTTGCACGATGGGCCGCCCTATGCCAATGGACGCATTCATATCGGTCACGCGCTGAATAAGATCCTCAAGGACATCATCATCAAATCGAAGACGATGGCAGGCTACCAGGTGCCTTATGTGCCAGGGTGGGATTGCCATGGCCTTCCGATCGAACATCAAGTTCTCAAAGAACTCGGCGACAAGAAAAAAACGCTCGATACTCCGGCCATCCGCCGGCTCTGCAGGGAATATGCGGAGAAGTTTTACACGATTCAGCGTGAGGAGTTTCAACGGCTCGGTATCTTGGGAGATTGGCAGCGTCCCTACCTCACGATGAATCCTGGCTATGAGGCCACGATCATCCGCGAGTTCGGGAAATTTGTGGAGCGAGGAGGGGTCTACAAGGGGCTAAAGCCGGTGCTCTGGTGCACGGCGGACCAGACCGCCCTTGCCGAGGCGGAAGTCGAGTATGAAGATCACACCTCGCCCTCGATCTATGTGAAATTTCCGTTGGTCACATCGCCTACGGTGCTCAGCCAGACGTTTCCCGGTATCTCGTTCCCTCTCGACATCAAGTTGGTTTCTGTCGTGATTTGGACGACCACGCCATGGACGCTCCCCGCCAATCAAGCGGTCTGCCTCCATGGCGAAATCGACTATGCCTTCGTCCAGGTCGGTGACGAGGTGCTGATCATTGCAGAAAAGCTTCTTGAGAGCGTGACCAAGGCCTGCAAGCTCGAAGGAGCGCGGGTGTTCGGGGTGAAGAAGGGGCGTGAAGGGTTCGAAGGAATCGAAACGCAACGGCCCTTGACCACCGGCCTGTCACCGATTCTACTTGGCGACTTTGTAACCCTCGATCAGGGAACCGGCTGTGTCCATATTGCGCCGGGTCACGGCATGGAAGATTACATTCTGGTTCTTGAACACAATGCTAAAGCTTCGCCTGGCGAACGGTTGGAGATTTTGGCGCCGGTCGACAATGGGGGGCGGTTTACTGACGTGGTGAAAGAGTTTGCCGGCCAGCATGTGTTGAAGGCGAATCCGAAGATTGTGGAATTCCTGCAAGCCAACGGACGTTTGCTCGGCCATGGGTCGTTGAACCACTCCTATCCGCACTGTTGGCGTTGCAAGAATCCCGTCATCTTCCGCGCCACTGAACAGTGGTTTGTGTCGATGGAAACAAACGATCTTCGGAAAGAGGCGCTGGCGGAGATCGATCGGGTCCGTTGGATTCCCGCCTATGGCCGCGATCGGATTAACGGGATGATCGAGAACCGTCCCGATTGGTGTTTGTCGCGTCAGCGGGTCTGGGGCGTGCCGATTCCAGGTTTCACCTGTATGGGCTGCCGTTTTGTCCTGGCCGACCCGACCGTGATCGAGCATCTTGCGGCGTTGATGGAATCCAAGGGGGCCGATGTGTGGTTCGAGCAATCGGCTGTCGATCTGCTGCCCGCTGGCACGACCTGTTCAAAGTGCGACGGGACAGCGTTCGAGAAGGAGCGAGATATTCTTGACGTGTGGTTCGAATCGGGTGTCAGTTATGCGGCGGTGTTGAAAGGACGGAAGTGGTGGCCGGCTGACCTCTATCTTGAAGGGTCGGATCAGCATCGAGGCTGGTTCCACAGCGCCTTGCTGGCCGGTGTCGTGACGGATCATCGCGCGCCATACAAGGCTGTCTTGACCCATGGGTTTGTCCTCGATGGGCAGGGCAAGAAGATGTCCAAATCGGCGGGAAACGTCGTCGCGCCGCAGGATGTGATCAAGCAATCGGGCGCAGAGATCTTGCGTCTGTGGGTATCGGCTCAGGATTATCGTGACGACCTTCGGATTTCTCCTGAAATCCTGACCCACCTCATCGAGGCCTATCGAAAGATTCGGAATACCTGTCGCTTTTTACTGAGTAATCTGTACGACTTCGACCCGGACAAAGACCGAGTTCCGTATGAGCAGTTACCTGAATTGGATCGTTGGGCACTGCATCGGCTCAGCGAGCTGATTCCACGGGTCAAGAAATCCTATGACGATTTCGAATTTCACACGATTTTCCATGCGATCAACAACTTCTGCTCAGTGGATCTGAGCTCCGTCTATCTCGATATTCTGAAGGATCGTCTGTATACGTTCCGAGCCGACTCACCCTTGCGCCGTGGATCGCAGACGGTGCTCTTCGAGATCGTCGTGGCCATGACGAAGCTGATGGCTCCGGTGTTAAGCTTTACGGCCGAAGAGATCTGGCGGACCCTGGCGACACAGGCGGGAGGGCGTCTCGGCGTGAGCAGCGTCCATCTGAGCGCATTTCCGGAGGTCCAGCCTCAATGGCAGGATCTCGCGTTGGCCCAGCGGTGGGAGAGGTTATTAGGTTATCGCACGCAGGTTCAGGGCGTGTTAGAGGGAAGTCGACGGGATAAAACGATTGGATCATCGTTGGAGGCGGCGGTAGAACTTCGAGCCGATGCTGACACCTACGAGTTTCTTCAGCCGTATCAGACGGACTTGACTACACTCTTCATTGTCTCGCAGGTTACGCTGATCGCCGACGGTGAGGCAAAAATTCCGCTGGCGATTGCGGCGACAAAGTCCTCCTTCGGAAAATGTGAACGTTGCTGGAACTATCGAGAGGCGGTCGGAGAAGACGCCACCCATCCGACGCTCTGCGATCGCTGCGTAGAGGCGGTGCAGTGATGGGAGGGCCCGTTCGCTATCTGCTCCTGGCGTTGCTCGCCGGTGCGATCGTGGCGATCGATCAGGCGACGAAACTGTCCATCGTGCAGTCGATGCGACTGAATGAATCCATTCCGATTGTTCCCAATCTCTTCAGCTTGACCTATATCCGAAATCCCGGCGCCGCCTTTGGATTGCTGGCCGGCAGCAGCGATGCATTTCGTATGGTGTTCTTCGGGGTCACGTCGCTGTTTGCTCTGGCCCTACTGGGGACGATTCTCTTCCGGTTGCCGGAGAAAGATTGGACGGGGCAGCTTAGTATTGCCGGGATTCTTGGAGGGGCGATTGGGAATTTGATCGATCGATTACGGTATGGCGAGGTGATCGACTTTCTTGATGTCTATGTGGACTCCTACCATTGGCCGGCCTTCAATGTCGCCGACTCGGCGATCAGCGTGGGGGTCGTCTTCTTGATCATCCATTTTGCCTTTGAAAAGAAAGACGTGCCTCTCCTCCCTCAAGACCTCCCGCCTGCTTCTTAAGCGCGCGACGGGCAGGCCTAGCGCGACAGGCGCGATGCGTAAGCTCTGATTCCCCCTGTCTCGCCTTTCCCGCTCGTCCCGCCAGTATTGCGCGCTAAGTCGAGAGGGTGAGGATGAACCCGCCCTGCTCGCGGAATTGGCGCTGCTGCTCGGGGGAAAACATCACGAGCGGTTCGGTGTGGCAGAACTGGCATTCCTTCACTGTAACCGCTACGTGGCCTTCCCCAAGGCTGGCCAAATGCTGTTTGGCCAGCGTCAGCGCCGTTGCCTCATCAGTCGTCATCACGTCGAAGTGCAGCAGCCCCTTCGTGCCTTTCACCCACGTGTCGAAAACATGTACCGTGTCGGATTGGGAATGAGCCATCATGAGAGGTCCTCCTAGAAGCCAAAGATGTAGAATACGGCGATGCCCATGAGGATGCGGTAGTAGGCAAACGGTCGGAGCGTATGTCGTTTCACAAACGAGAGAAAGGCTGCGATCACAATCCAGGCGACGACGAACGACACGAGCATCCCGATCCCGAGTGCCAGATAGTCGTCTTGCCGGAAGACGTCCCGTGACTTCCACATTTGATAGCACGTCGCCGCGATCAGGGTCGGGAGGGCGAGGAAAAAAGAGTACTCCGTCGCGACTTTCCGGTCAAGTCCTACGAAGAGCCCTCCGATGATCGTGGAGCCGGATCGGGACATGCCGGGTAGTAGTGAGGCGCATTGGGCCACGCCGATCCAAAACGCCGATGCCAGGCTCACCTGTTCGAGCTGGTGGACCCGAGCCTGGTCGCGACGCGCTTCGACGGCGAGAATAATCAGGCCCCCGACGATTGAGGAGGTAGCCACGGTTTGAGGCGTAAAGAGATGGCTCTTGATCCAGCTATGCGTGAGGAACCCAATCGCGGCTGCTGGTACGAACGCGAGCCCGAGTCCGATGAGAAACCAGAGATTCTGGTGAGTCGCCCAGGAGGTTCGCAGGACTGTCGACCATGGAGTCGTCCCACGTGTTCGGATCATGGCGGAGACGTTCTGCTGCTCCCGACCGGCTTGTCCGATCATGGCCGCAAGCTTGTGTCGTTCATAGGCGATGACGGCTAGGATGGCGCCAAGTTGGATCGAAATCTCGGCGCTGGCAGCGAGGTCTCCCTCAAACCCTAGGACGTGGCCGACGAGAATTAAGTGGCCGGTCGACGAGACGGGTAGAAACTCTGTCAGCCCCTCCACGATTCCCAAGATCGTGGCGAGACCAGGACCCCATTCATTCATGCCCGGTCTTTCTGAAACAGGTTGTATCCAGACGGCGAGTCTCAGGCATATTCACAAAGTGGCAACAGTCCGTCAAGCAGGCAGACGAATCGCCACAGACCATTAGGACGATCGGTGACGGCGGAGGACCCGCAAATCTGTTGACAAAATGAAAGGCATGGCATACACCCAACACTATACGTATGGGTGTCGTATTACCCTCTCATACCGACAGGCCTGTTGGGTGAAGTGCGGTGGCCGACATCTGTCGCAGGTACCACGCTAAGCAGGCTGCGGAAAAACTATTGAGGTATACGAGAACTTCAATGGTCCGCACGTGGGGTACAACAAAAAATACTTCTGTAAGGATGCTCAAAAAGGCCGTCCAGCAAGGCCGCAGCGAGCGAAGGGCCGAGGCGTACCCTCTGGGGTACGTTGAGGGTCTGAGCGATGCGAGAACGAAGCTGGCGGACTTTTTCAGCATCCTGTTAGTGGGAGGGGAGGTTCGCATGAAAACAGGGTGGATGGCGGCGGTCGTGGTGATCGGTGCAGTCTCAATGGTCGGCTGTGTCAGTCAAAAGAAGTATGAAGAGGCGATGGTCGACGTCGATTCGGCGAAGTCCGAGTTGGAGCGGACACGTGCGCAGAAGAATGCCTTGGAACAGCAAGTAAAGACGCTCAAGGATCTCAATGTGAAATTCGGGAGCGAAGCCCAGGTCGCCCACGACGAGCTTGAGCGCATTCAACATGGCCGCGACAAGGAACGCGGCAGTGTCGCGGGTCGGACCAAGGATCTCGAAGACCGTGTGAAGCAGCTCTCCTTCCAGAATCGGGCTATGCGTCAGGAATATGGGGATGTGAAGCGGCATAACGAAACCCTCAAGTCCCTGGTTGCTCGCTATCAGAAAGAGTTGAAAGACCAGTCACGTTCCGTGACAGGAACTCTCGCACCTTCAGTCCCATCCCCGAGCGCCCCTTCTGTTGCGGTGCCTGTCCCCCCGGCGATGAAGGCCACTCAGCCCATGCCTTCCTCCATGAACGTCAATAAGGCGTCCGCCGGCGATCTGGTGCTCGTGCTTGGTCTTTCTAAAGACGTGGCGGACCGCATTGTGACGAATCGTCCGTACCGGGTGAAGGGCGAATTGGTGGCCAAGAACGTGGTGCCCAAGGACACCTTTGATACGATCAAGGATCGCATCAGCGTCAGTCCCTAATCGGAGCCATAGTCCGCAAGTCTGGCAGGCCGTCCGCCGCATGGCGGACGGCCTGTTCGTTTTTCCGGAGCCGTATGGAAACCGTTTCAGCCAGGTGATTCCCTTCAGCCTTGTTGATACAATGCACTGCAAGTAGGCGAGGGAATTGGAGAACGAGTCGATGCGTCGTGCCGTCATGATCATTGGTGTCCTGGCCGTTGGATTAACGATCGGAGGCTACGTCTTCTTCAATGGGGAGCGCAAAGCCCCGGTTCGATATCGGACCGCCGCGGTCGAGCGAGGCCCTGTCATTTCGCTCGTGACTGCGACGGGAACGATCAATCCTGTCGTCTCGGTTCAGGTTGGGACGCAGGTGTCTGGCATGATCAAGAGCCTGCATGCCGATTTTAATTCGGTGGTCAAGGCCGGCGAGGTCGTGGCCTCGATCGACCCCGAACCGTTCAAAGCCCGTCGAGATCAAGCTGCCAGCAATCTTGAAATGTCGAAAGCGAATGTCGCAAGAGCCAAAACCGATCTGGCTCAACGCAAGCGCGAACTGGATCGGGTGAAATCGCTGGTGGCGCAGCAGTTCGTCTCTCAGAACGACGTCGACGTCGCAGCGACGAATTTCCAGGCGGCTGAGGCACAGGTGAACGTGGCAGGGGCGCAAGTGAAACAGGCCGAGGCGGCGCTGAATGCCGCAGAGTTGGATTTGAAGTACACCGTCATTCGCTCGCCGGTGAACGGGATTGTGGTCGCCAGAAACGTAGAGGTCGGTCAAACGATCGCGGCCAGTTTTGCCACACCGAACCTCTTCTTGATCGCGCTCGATCTGACGAAGATGCAAGCCGACACCAACGTCAGTGAGTCGGATATCGGGGGTATCACTGAAGGGAAGGAGGCAACCTTCACGGTCGATGCGTATCCAGGGTATCAATTTGTCGGCTCGATCCGTCAGGTCCGTCTTGCACCGATCAATGTGCAAAATGTGGTGACCTATAACGTCGTGGTCAGCGTCGATAACCAGGATCTCCGTCTGAAACCGGGGATGACCGCGAACGTCTCCATCGTTGTGGCTCAAAGAGACGCCGTGCTCAAAGTGCCGAATGCCGCGTTGCGATTCACCCCTCCGACTGCGGGCCAGGTTGATCGCTCCACGCTTGGCGGTAAGCCAACCAAAGAGAAGGGAGCAGAGCAGGCAGCAGGATCCGGCAGAGGGACCATGGCGCTAAGTCGCACAATCTGGAAACAAGGGCCGTCCGGGGAGCTCGAGCCCATTCGCGTCCAAACGGGTATTTCTGACGGGTTGGCAACGGAGATTGTGTCGGAAGAGTTGCCTGAAGGCGCGCTGGTGGTCGTGGGGATCGACCGACCCAAAGGCGATCGGAGTGGCAGCGATCTGCCTCCAGGATTTGGGTCTGGCGGACAGCGGGGTTCCTCGCGCAATCGTGGAATGTAGCCACCCGTGAAGCGTATCTTGTCACACGCGAATCAAGCACGACGGGCGAGGGTTCGAGGTCCGAAGTTCGAGGTGTTCGGAACGTCGAACCCCGAACTTCGAACTTCAGATTGCGCCTTTCTCGCATGTCTTGTGCGTCATGCCGTATGCTTCACGCTTCACGAGAAACGCCGATGAGTTCGCTGATCGAATGCGAAGATGTGTGGAAAATCTATCGGGTCGGCGACGTGGAAGTCCAAGCCTTGCGCGGCCTGAGTCTCACGATTGAACAGGGTGAGTTCGTCGCCATCATGGGGTCTTCCGGTTCCGGCAAGTCCACCCTGATGAATATTCTGGGCTGCCTCGACCAACCGACGAAGGGGCACTATCGGTTGAACGGGATAGAGGTGGGTAATCTGAAGCCCGATCATTTGGCCGGAATCCGCAATCAGCAGATCGGCTTCGTTTTTCAGAGCTTCAATCTTATTCCCAGAACCAGCGCGCTCGAAAATGCGCAGCTTCCGTTGTTCTATCGAGGGCTCTCGCTCAAAGAGCAACGGGCGCAGGCTGCAGCGGCGTTAGGGCGGGTGGGGCTGCAGGGCAGAGAGCACCATTATCCGACCCAGTTGTCCGGAGGGCAGCAACAGCGCGTGGCGATCGCACGGGCGCTGGTCACGTCGCCCTCGTTACTTCTTGCCGATGAGCCGACCGGCAACCTCGACACCCAGTCTAGCCAGGAAATTATGAAAATCCTGGAAACGCTCAATCGAGATGAAGGGATTACGATTATTTTGGTGACGCACGAGGTGGATGTCGCAGCCTATGCCGCGCGCGAGATCGTGATCAAAGACGGACAAGTGTTAAGCGACCGCGTGACCAGAGCGCGGCCAACGTCCAGCCCCGTTGAGGCCTAGCCCGCATTATTCATGAACGCTTCTGCTACAACCGCCGATCCGCTGCTACGACGAGCCTTCGGCCAGCGAGCTCGCCCCTCGGACCCTCACCGTACTGCACGAGCACGCATCGGGTCCTCACGGCTCCGCGCACAGGTCTCGCGACGTGGCTCAGTGATTTCGCGACGAACCGTCATGAATAATGAGGGCTAGATGTCGGCGTTTGTGTGGCTCACAATTCTCACCGCGCTACGAATCTTGGCGCGAAATCGACTGCGTGCCGGTCTCACGATGCTCGGGATTGTCATCGGCGTGGCGGCGGTCATCGCGATGGTGAGCATCGGTGAGGGCGCCAAGCGGGCCGTGCAAGCGCAGATTGCGACGATGGGCACGAACGTCATCATCATCTTTCCCGGAGTGACCTCTGCGAGCGGCGTACGAGGAAGTCAGGGGAGTGCCGTGACGCTTACCGTGTCCGACGCCTTGGACCTGAAAAAACGCATCCCGTTGCTGGCCGATACCGGGTGGACCAGGCGCGATGTCATGCAAATTGTTTATGGGAACCGAAACTGGAACGGACCGATTAATGGTATCTCACCGAGTTACCTCACTATTCGGGACTGGTCCTTTACCAGTGGAGGTCCCTTCTCCCAGACGGATTTGGATAGCGCCGCCCGAGTCGCGCTTATCGGCCAAACGACCGTGGAGAATCTGTTTGAGCCAGGCGAAGAGCCGGTGGGTGCGGTGGTTCGCATCAAGAACGTGCCGTTCCGTGTCATCGGGGTTCTCGCGCCTAAAGGCCAGTCTGCGCAAGGGTCCGATCAAGACGATGTGATTTTTATCCCCTTCAGCACGGCAGAACGGAAGGTGTTCGGAACGTCATTTATCGGGTCCGTCGGGGCGATGTTCGGCTCGACCGATCAGGTCGAGGATTTGCCGATGGCTGCCGAGCAGATTCGAGAAGTGCTGCGGGCGCGGCACAGACTTCAGACTGAGCAGAACGACGATTTCACGATCCGGACACAGGTCGATCTTGGGAAGGTGCAAGAAGGCACCAGTGAGACCCTGACGATGATGTTGTTTGCCATTGCTTCCGTGTCCCTGTTAGTCGGGGGGATCGGCATTATGAATATCCTGCTTGTGTCCGTGACGGAACGGACGCGAGAGATCGGAGTCCGCATGGCGGTAGGAGCCAAACGCCACCATATCATGATGCAGTTTCTGATCGAGGCCATGACGTTGAGCCTGGTGGGAGGCGCATTGGGTATTGTACTGGGGATTACCGGGGCCAAGTTGACGACGTTGATTGCCGGCTGGCCGACCATCATCTCCGGCAACGTCATCGTAATCGCGTTCTTCTTCTCACTCGTGGTCGGCCTGTTTTTCGGATTGTACCCTGCCAACAAGGCCGCTCGCCTGAATCCTATCGAAGCGCTCCGGTACGAATAGGCACGAGTCTTTCCGGTGACTCCTGTCCTGCACGGGGCGTTAGGCTGCGCGACTCGCGTCCCCTAATTCTGATGTAATCACATGGTCAATGGAGCGTGTAGAGGGCGGGTTCTGATTGGCGAGATCGACCGTGAGTGGATTTCCGTAGGGGCTGCCTGTCTCGTCATAGGTTAACGCGATGATCGGTTGATGGAGGGTGGCGGGATTAATCGTGGTGATCATCCCTCGTTCCTTCGTGTTGAGTTCCACGAAGCTGTAGACGGGGTAGATGCCGACCAGCTTGATGAACAGGGACACGAGACCAAGGTCGAGACGGCCGAATTCTCCTTCTCGAAATAGTTGTAGAATCGCCGCGTGGGAAGGCAGTGGTCGGAGCCCCCCGAATCCAGTCAGCAGCTCATCGTATCGATCCGCGATCATCACAATGCGACTCGCTTCCGCCGTGGAGCCTCCCGATGTTTCGGAGGGATAGCCTTGCCCATCGGGTGTGGCATGGTGTTCGGCCACTACTTGGCGAACCGTCTGGGGAAAACCTCGTTGCGCCTCGATCGCAATGGCGCCGAGCCGTGGGTGATGGTGAAAGGTCGCCAGGTCTTCACCGGAGAGGGGAGTCGATGTGCGGAACAGATGGCGGGGAAGTTGTAAAAGCCCGATGTCATGCAGTAACGCGCCAGTCGCCAACTCGTGAAGTTTCATCAGGTCATAGCCGAGCGTTTGGCCGATAATCGTCGCCAGCGTGCAGACGGCGAGGCTATGGTTGTTGAAGGAGGCGTCGAGATGTCGCCCGTGGCTCATCGCCATGAATGTGGCGTGGGTGCTGAGGGTCCGTGTGACGATGGTGATTTCCTGTACGGCTTCGTTGACCGGTCCTGGCCTTGCTGCGCCCGTTTTGCTGATTTCGTCGAAGACGGTTTTGACCGACTGCGCCAGTTTGTCGCGTACGTCTCGAGCTACGGACAACTTTTGGGCCAGCATATCGAGTGAGGGTGGCATCTGCTGCGCAGGAGCTGCTTGGGTGGAGGTGACTAAACCAATCGTGTGAAGGGTGTCTTCCTCAATCTGTAAGGACGTGATGTCGAGCCCTTTGGAGGGATCAATATCCACGGCGTGGATATTGGATCGCCGCAAGCGCTCAATCTGTTTTTCAGTTTTAACCGGGAATCGGTGTCTCAGAAAGGGGGTCCGGAACCACGAGCCATCGATACCTGCCACATACATCCCAACCCGGAGTTGACACAGAGGGATACGCTTACGCATTCCACACCTATCGATCATGAAGTGGGTATCGGGCAAGAACCGACAATCTCTTATCGGTTCGCCATGCTCGGATCTTGAATCCGAGCAGCCCGCATTATTCGTGAGCGCGACAGGCGAGACTGGCGGGAAAAGCGCGACTGGCAGGGACTTGGGCTCACACGTCACGCGAGTCTCGCGCTTCGCGCTTGTCGCGCGCCACTCCGCCATTTCGCGACGAACCATCATGAATAAGGCGGCTAGGAGCTGGACGCAGGTGCCAAACACACTTCGATGCGAGGGTTGTCCTTATCGATGTGTTTGTAGAGGTGGGTTTCGACGATGCGGTTGTCGTTGATGCCGAGTCCCTCACAGAGGGCATCCTGTGCAATCTTGAGCCCGCCATCGACGTCTCGTCGTAGGGCCGAGGTAAAATAGAACCGGATGGACAGGGCGAGCCACTCTGACTGGAGTCGTGCAAGTAGGGCAGTCCGGTGAGCGGACTGCGCCACCTTCAGCCACACGAGTTGTCCTACCTGGGCCTTATAGGCACGACCAGCCGACGAGAGCAATCGTCGGCCGTTCACTGTGGCATATTGATGGTTTACGCTGGGAGGCACCGGGAGGGTTAAGGCTACTGCATGACTCTCGGTCGGTGGGTGTGGTGATGGGGGTGCAGGCATGTGGGAGCCCCGAGCCCTTCTCGGGGCGGTAGGTGGCACCGCGATCTTCTTGGCAGGATTCCTGTAGGAGGTCATGCGCACGGCACGTGGAGAGGAGGGAAGCCGGGTCGGGCGCCGAAACGTAGGCATGCGCACGAGCTTACAGGAGATTGAGGATCTTGGACATGTTCTGCTCGTACCGCTCTTCAGATTGGGCGATATACCGGCGCCATTTGCTCGGATTCCAGATCTCCATGCGATGGTACAAGCCGACCAGAATGATTTCCTGGTCCTCATCCAACGGAATAATTTTTCTGAGCCGACTCGGAATCAGGATGCGTCCGGCTTTGTCGATTTCTGATGTACCGGCCTCCGATACGACGAAGTGCATAAACAGTCGACTCTGGTCTTCATCGAGCGTGGTTTTCGTCCGCTCGAGGACTTTTTCCCACTCTTTCATGGAGTAGATGAGCGTCGACTCCTCGGGGCCTTTAAGGAAGACGACGGCCTGTCCCTCCGACTCGACCTGCTCACGGATCGGCGAGGGGACGATAAACCGCCCCTTCTCATCCACTTTGCACAGGTATTCACCGGCGAACATCAATGTATCGTGTCCTTTACAACGCCAGCGTGGCTCTGGTGCGATCGCGAATCCACTGTTCCAGATCCGAGCGTACGAAGCGCCATTCTTTTCCAAGCTTGAAGGCGGGAATCTGGCGACTCCGCAGGTAGCGATAGAGCGTGCGTGGGGTGATCTTGAGATAGCGGCAGGTCTCCTCCGCCGTCATCAGCTCGCTCTTGGGCTCTTTGGCCATTGAAGAACCTGGTTCGATAGGGATCCATATGCCTCACGAGGCTTCGAATACTGTTGCCAGGGTAGGGAAACTGGAGCGATCTGTCAAGTGAAAATACATGACAATGCCTGTCAAAGCCTGTCAGTGCTATCCGATTCTATGGAGCCGGTCTCGTCTGACTCCATCGCCTCTGAGACATCGTCACCGAGGTCCTCACCCATCTCCTCGCCTATGTTTTTCATGAATCGATCCATGCTCTGCGGGTCGTTTTCATCGAGCCCGGCCAGATTGCTGGGATCCGCCAAGGCTTCAAGGCGAGCTTCTTCGGATTTTGGCGAGGCAAATCGAGACATGATTCGTTCAACCCGAGCGCTCGTGCAATGAGAGCAGGCTGCCGGTGCCTGATTGGCCAGGCTCAATACAAGGACTGTGCTGCGCTTCTTACAGTCGAGGCAGCGATATTCGTACAACGGCATTGATCATATTCCTATTCCAATGGCCGCCAGGGGCCGTGCCGCTTGTTCGGCAACGAGGCGATCCGGCACCAGGCTCGTATCGACAGTCCTGGCCAGCGTCAGGGCAAAGACGGGCCCGGTGCCGGCTTGTCGTAGGGCCTTTGCGCATTCATTCAGCGTTGTGCCGGTGGTGAAGACATCATCCACGAAGAGAATGCGTTTCTCCGTGAGGTCCTGGGGCCTCCGGACGGCAAATGCTTTCCGTAGGTTTTTTAACCGTGCCTGTCGCGTTAATGTGGTTTGGGGATCGGTGGCGGTGATCCTGACGAGGTGTGTGGCCGAAACCGGTCGGACCAGATGACGGCTGAGCTGATCGGCCAGCAGCAAGGATTGGTTAAATTCACGCGCGCGTAAGCGGGCCGGGTGTAAGGGCACAGGGATAATCATATCGACGTCGATCTCGCGTGGCAGGACGCTGATCATGAGGCGCGCGAGTGGCCGTGCCAGTGTATGTTTGCCTCGATACTTGAACGAGCAGATGGCTTCCCGCAATGGCGGAAGATAGGGGAAGAGGGTCCAGGCCCGTTGGAAATCCGGCGGCCGTTGCTGACAGTCTTGGCAGTGATGGTCCGGTGTATAGGTCGTGGCCGCTGGCGAGACAAACGGCTGGTCGCAGCGGGCACAAACTGGTTGCTGGAGCGGGCGGATGGTTTGCCAGCACGGGGTACAGAAGAAGGGCACTGGGTCAGTGCTGAGTGAATGGCCACAGGCGATACACTCCACCGGCAACACAAACCGGAGGGCCTGACGGCACCATCCGATGAGTCGATCCTGTGTGTCTTCACGTAACATCGCAGGGGAAGCGCTCCAATCAACATGTGTGTGCGCTTCTTCTATGGGAATGTGCCACGCCTGTCAAGGTTGTTGCTCTGTAAATGGTTGTGATATACGAAGGCAGCAGGATGAGGCGCGAGCGATGCGCGACGGGCGCGACGCGCGGGAAAAGCAGGACGGGCGAGATTCAAAGTTCGAAGTTCCGGGTTCGAAGTTCTGAATACCTCGAACTTCGGACCTCGAACGGTCGTCCGTCTCGCCTTTCCCGCCAGTCTCGCGCGGCGATCCTGCTGGCCAGGGTACGGATGGAGAAGCAAATCACAATGGTGACATTCGACCAGGTGTCGAAAATATACGAGCGGGGTGGCGACACCATCACCGGGCTCGATCGGGTCACGGTCGAAGTGGCGAAGGGAGACTTCTGTGCGTTTATCGGCCCCAGCGGCTGCGGGAAGAGTACGTTGCTCAACCTGGTTGCCGGATTGGATGTGCCGACCTCGGGGGATATCCTCCTCGGAGGGCGGTCAACCAATCGATTCACGGGCGACGACTGGACGAGAGTCAGGCGGGAAACAGTCGGGATTGTCTTCCAAGCATTCCATTTGATTCCCGGGTTGACGGCAGCGGAGAATGTCGCGTTTCCCTTGCTGCTGCGCGGAGAGCGAGGGGCAGCGGTCCAAGCCCGCGTCGAGGAGGTGCTCGAGTTGGTCTCGATGACCGCACGACGACACCATCGCCCCAGCGAGCTTTCGGGCGGGGAGCAGCAGCGTGTGGCGATTGCGCGAGCGATCGTGCATCAGCCCCAGATCATTCTCGCCGACGAGCCGACCGGCAATTTGGATTCCCAGCATGGGGCCGAGATCATCGCCCTTCTTCGGTCGCTCGTCCAGCGCTTTCGCCAAACCATACTGTTGGTCACCCACAGCACCGCGGCCGCGGAGGCTGCCGATTATGTCTGGGCCATGAAGGATGGGCAGCTTATGACGAGAACGCAGCACGAGCCAGTCACGGTAGGAGCGTGATGGATCTCTCGACCACCATTGCCGGCGTGCGATTTCCCAGTTGTTTCATGAATGCCTCGGGGGCCCTCTGCGTCACGCGTGAAGAACTGCTGGCCCTTGGCCGATCTAGTGCCGGAGCCATCGTCACCAAGTCGATGACGGTTGAGCCTCGCGACGGCAATCCGACACCCCGGTACTATGGATTTCCTGGTGGGTCCATCAACTCCATGGGTTTGCCGAATCTCGGATACAAAGCGTACGCTGCGCTCATTCCTGAATTGAAAGCGCTTGGAAAGCCGGTGATCGCCAGTGTGGCGGGTCTCTGTGAAGACGATTTTCCGATGATTGCGGCCACGATCAATGCGGCGGAGCCCGACTTGATCGAAGTCAATCTCTCTTGTCCCAACATTCCAGGCAAACCGCAGATCGGATATGATGCTGAAGCCTCCGAGCGACTGCTGAAGCGGGTTCGCAAGGTGATCACGGTTCCGATGGGGGTCAAGTTGCCTCCGTACTTCGATCCGGCCCATCACACAGCGATGGGAGAGGTGATCAGCCGTTGCGGGGTCGATTTTCTCAACCTGATTAACTCGGTCGGCAACGGGCTCGTCGTCGATCCGGAGCGCGAGGTGGTCGTCATCAAGCCCAAGGGTGGGTTCGGCGGACTGGGTGGTACGATCATCAAGCCGGTCGCGCTGGCGAACGTGCGGGCTTTTTGGAAGATCTTCGAAGGGCGAATGCCGATTATCGGGACAGGCGGCGTGGTCAATGGCGTGGATGCCTTCGAACATATGCTCTGTGGCGCGTCGGCCGTGCAGATCGGGACGGTGTTGGTCGAGGAGGGGGTCGACGTGTTCGGCCGATTGGAAACGGAGCTGGCGGCACAGCTCAGTAAGAAGGGCTACACGAGGTTGGAGGACTGCCGGGGAAAGCTGAAGGAGTTGTAGGCCTACTTGGCCCCGAACGTCTTGGCAAGGAGACTCAGCTGCAGAGCCCGTCGGAGTAGTTGCGCCACGTTTCTCACATTCAACCGTCGCATCAAGTTGAATCGGTGCACTTCGACCGTGCGCACGCTGATCTCCAGCACCTCCGCAATCTCACGGTTCGTGTGCCCGATCGACACCAGGCGAAGGATGTCACGCTGCCGAGGCGTGAGGAGATCGGCATCGATCTCTTCCTGTAGCGGCTGGACTTTTCGGCTCAGAGCAGTTCGCGCGCCCATCAATAACCTCTCATCATCAACTCACGCGAGTCTAGCAAAGGTGTGTATCGCTGTAAACGAAACTGCTAATTTGTGCAGGGCTCCGTTACTGGCCCAATTGATTTGATTCATCCCCACTTCCTCACCCATTATGATTCGTTCTGTAAATACCGCGCCCAGGCCCTAGATGACTATACCACTCGCCCTAATCCGCGCACATGTTCTCCAGCGGCCATTTCGCACCCTGCTCAGCATCGCGGGAGTGGCCCTGGGTGTGCTGGCCTCCGTGGCCATCGGGACGGCGAACATGCAAGTCCTGCGATCCTTCGAGCAGGCTGTCACGACGGTAGCCGGTCCTGCCACATTGGAAGTTACGGGCCATGATCTCGGAGTAGATGAATCGGCGATCACGGCTGTTCGTGCGGTCGAGGGGGTGGTGAGCGCTGCTCCGGTCATTGAAGAAGCGGTCGTGGTCGCCCAGGGGGAGCCGCGTGGCCAGGTGCTTCA
Organism: Nitrospira sp.; assembly: GCA_025360665.1. Classification (GTDB taxonomy): domain Bacteria; phylum Nitrospirota; class Nitrospiria; order Nitrospirales; family Nitrospiraceae; genus Palsa-1315. The sequence goes on along the minus strand of JANYBU010000019.1, from coordinate 7,936 downwards.
GATCATGGGACTGGATCTACTCGCGGAGGTCGGGACGCGTGGGTTTCAGATATTACAGGGTGACGCAGTCGTGGCACTGGAGGCGCTCCTGGCTCCGGATGCGCTGTATCTTGGCCGTCAGGCTGCTGCCGACTGGAACCTGGGAGTCGGCAGTATCGTCGAGGTGATGGCAGGGGGGCGTCTCGTGCGGCTGCGAGTTGTAGGGCTCATTCATAGCGAGGCGGCGCGCTCGTCCCTCTGGGATCGGCTTGCCGTCATGGATATTGCTGCGGCGCAGCTGTTGTTTCAATCAATCGGGCGGTTGGATCGGATCGAGCTGGTGACGACGCCTGATCGACCGCTCGACGACATCGTTGCCTCCGTGCGTGCGGTTCTTCCCCCCCATCTTGTCGTGCAACGGCCGGCGCAACGGACGAAGCAGGTCGAAAGCATGGTGGGGGCTTTCCAGCTCAATCTGACGGTCATGAGCTGGGTCGGGTTGCTCGTCGGGATGTTCCTGATCTACAACACGATAGCCTTTGCTGTGGCGCAACGGAGGCGCGAGATCGGCATCTATCGCGCGCTCGGCATGACGGAGCGGCGGGTCGTCGTGTTGTTTCTCGTGGAAGCAGGGTTGCTCGGTCTTCTTGGCGGGCTATTGGGAGGGCTTGGTGGGATCTGGCTGGCCAGGAGTTTGGTGTCGCTCGTGAGCCGAACGATCTCAGACCTCTATGCGCCGATCGCGTCTGGCGGATTGATCTTGTCGATGGACATGCTGACGTTCGTGGCAGTGGGGAAAGGGGTTTTGCTCGGGACAGTGGTCTCGATGGTGGGAGCCTTGGGCCCCAGTGTGGAAGCCGGCAGGACTGTGATGGTCCGTGCTTTGGCACCGGGAGACTATGAATCGACACGTCAACTGAGGGCGGGCCTGTGTGGCTGGATCAGTCTCGTGTTGTTGGTGTTGGCAGGCCTCTGTTCGCTAATGGGCCCGGTCGGAGGCCTGCCGCTCTTTGGCTATCTCGCGACAATCTGTCTCTTGGGGGCACTTTCCTTTCTTGCGCCACTTTGTATCCAGGCGTTGGGCATGCGGCGCCCTCGCCAGGAGAGCAGGACGATGATGCTTGGGGGGAGTCTCCGTCTCATCGCGGCAGACCAGGCTGCGCGCCATCCGGGCCGGAATGCGGTGACGGTGTCGGCGTTGATGGTGGGATTGTCGATCATGATCGGTGTGGCCGTCATGGTTCGCAGTTTTCGTGACACGGTCGAGGTCTGGGTGGACGAGACCGTGATGGCCGATCTCATCGTGGCCCCGCAATCCTGGCTCCAGGGGAAGCAGGCCGGGCAGGCGTCGCGTGCCTTGCCAGGAACTTGGCGTTCGACCCTGTCGGCGATTGACGGCGTTGCTGCGGTCGATACCGTTCGGGATGTGTATGTGGATGTCGCGGGTCAGCCGGTGGCATTGGTCTCACGAGATCTCCGGCTCCATGCGCAGCGCAGCCGGTATCTGATGATTCATGGAGACTCGAGCAAAGCTCTGTTGAGGGCTGCAGAGACCGGAGGCGTCCTCCTGTCGGAAGTGTTGGCGACTCGATTACGGCTTCGCGAGGGGGATACGTTCTCGATCACGACCCCGGCGGGACCCGCTGCTGTGTCCGTCGAGGGAGTCTTTTACGATTATGCGACCGACGGCGGGAAGATGGTAATGGATCGAACATGGTATCAGCGACAATGGCACGACGACCGGGTGATAGTGTTTCTCATCTATCTGGCTACCGGGGCCGATGCAGAGCAAGTTCGGCAGTCGATTGTCACACATGTCGCCGGGTTGGACGGAGTGATGGTCCCACCGTTGGTGCTCCGAAACCACGAGTTGCGGAAAGAGATTCTAGAGATCTTCGACCGCTCCTTCGTGTTGACCTATGTCCTTGAAGCCATTGCCGTGCTGGTGGCCGTGCTCGGCATCGTCAATACCCTGGTGACGGCTGTGTTGGAGCGACGACGCGAGTTTGCCACGTTGCGGGCTATCGGCGCCAGCACGAGGCAAGTGGAGCGATTAGTCTTGTGGGAAGCGGCCTATCTCGGGTTAATCGGGGCGGTGCTGGGAGTCGTGGGAGGCCTGCTGCTCGCCCTGGTTCTCATCCACGTGATCAATAAACAGTCCTTTGGCTGGACGATTCAGATGACGGTCCCAGGCGGAGTGATTTTGCAAGCCGTAGGACTCGCACTCACGGCTGCCCTGGTGGCCGGCTACTGGCCCGCGCGCTGGGCAGCTCGACAGCCGGTGGTGGAAGGGCTAAGAGAAGAATAGCGACCTAGTTCATTCCAACTGCTCGCGCAACGCGCGGCCTCAGAAGGCCCTCGTTGGACGCGCGCAGTTGGAATGAACATAGGTCGCTATTCTTGGGAAGGGGTGTGTCAGAGTCAAATTCGGAACCAGGAGGGTTCGACGGGCGCAGTGGGACCAACAAGGGTGGCCTCACTCAGGGAGGGGTGCTGATAAATAATACGGCTAGGCTTGTATGAAAATGCCAACACCGCGTCACCTACTAAAGTGGAATTGCAGGAAAGCGGCGCATGATGAGAATATTTACAGCATGGGACGTGACCGTCCGTTTTGTGATCGTAGCCGGTTGTTTTATATAGCATTAAGTAAACGACAGGGAATTTGCTGAGGACTGCAGATAGAGTTACGGATTGTTTCGCAGAACTGGATCCAATAGCATGCAATTTGCTTAAAGCTACGGCGGTTAACAGTACAGAGATCGCGGTACGGCTCGCCAGGTATCATCATAATAGACCATGCTCACATGTGATCTGAATGCTGATGTGGTCAAAAATTAACAGAACAGGTGGTGAACCATGAAGTCCAAGAACTTTTCCAAAACGCTCATAAGGGTGCTGGGATTGCTGCTGGCCGGTTTGGTTGCCGGCTGTGGCAGCGGCGGTAACGGTGGTGGTGGGACTACTGCACAACCCGGCACGCTTAGCGTATCGATGACTGATGCGCCGGCCTGCGGTTATGCCCAAGTAAACGTCACCGTCAGCAAGGTGCGGATACATCAAAGCGACACTCAGACGACAATACCCCGGGCTGGACCGATATCACGCTCAATCCCGCACAGAAAATCAATCTGCTCGATCTCAACGATCCAACGCAACCGAATTTCGCCCTCTTAACGCTTGGCCAAACACCGTTGGCGGCAGGCCATTACACGCAATTGCGACTGGTCTTGGTCCCGAACAAAGGTAATTCACCCCCTGATAACTACGTTGTCCTATCAGCCACGAAAGCTGTGGAGCCACTCGATACGCCCAGTGCAATACAATCCGGCATTAAGTTGATCCACCAGTTCGATGTAGGGTCCGGGCAACGTGTCGATCTGCTGCTCGATTTTGATGCCTGCAAATCCATCGTGCAGACCGGTAATGGGATGTACAAGCTCAAGCCGGTGATCAAAGTCATTCCGACTGTACTGAACGGTATCAATGGTTTTGTCGATAAGACCCTGCCCAATGTCTTAATCTCGGCCCAGCAGGGCGGTACAATCATTCGTGAGACGGTGCTGAACACGCAGACCGGCGAATTCTTTCTTGCCCATCTCGCGCCGGGAAACTACGATGTCGTGATCACCGCAGACAACCACGCGACAGCGGTCATTGCGGGAGTGCCGGTCCCAGATCTCACCAGTATTACTCCGGTCAGCACAAACTCTATGCCGGCTCCGCCGATTACGTTGGGGCAGGACCCCTCGCCCAAGACCATTAGCGGCACGGTGACGTTGAGCCCACTCAGTGCAACTGATGAAACTGTTTTTGTCGCAGCAAAGCAAACGTTCGGCAGTAGCCCAACTGTAACCGTGAAGTCGCAGGTCGCTGTTTCTGAAGTCGATTCTCAAAACAATCCAACCGGCAACTACCCGTATACCCTGACGCTGCCCATTGCCGCGCCATCACTCGGGCAGTACGCCACCCCCCTTCCGATTACCCTTACTCCGCAATCCGCTGTCGCAAAGAAGTATGCTATCGAGACTTCTGCGGCTGGTTACCAAACCAAGTCCCTCAACATCCCGGACATTACCACGGTGAATACACCCCAAAACTTTATTTTGACGCCGTAAACCGACGGATTCTGGCAGCAGGCAATCGCCTGCTGCCGGCAAAGCCCCGTCGTCTCGCAGACTCCCGCATCGAAACAAAAAACGGATCTACGGCGAGGGCACCGCATTTGCCGAGGAGATGCGGTCTGTTTCTCTCTTGGTTCTCACCTGCTGGGGCTGGAACGGATGCACTGCATTTGTAGCCCACATTCGAGCCGACCCCAGATCTCTCACTATGGATGTGACAGGGCTTTGGCACTGACTTCCGCCGGAGGAGCGAAATTCGCACGCCTGCTCTGTGGGGAAGGAAAGCTGGAACTGACCGAGTCTGCGAGGGAATTCCAGAAGGTTTCCGCCCCACGGAGCAAGCGTGCGCACTCTGGAGGCGAGGAAGTGCCAGGCCCTGACACACCCGACCTACTTTTTTTGCGGCTCCAGCAACTTCTCCCCCTTTTTGAACACCCCAAAAATCGCCTGCGAGGGACAGGCATCCAGGCAGAGGCGACAGCTTTCCAGGCAGCGGGAAGCATCGAACTTGTAGGGAGGAGTCGAGAGCCAGGCGCCGGTCGGGCAGATCGGAACACAGATGGCTTGATGGGTGCAGCGGTCGGGGTGACGGATGAGGTGATCGCGAATGATCATCATAGGTTTGATTCCTTCAAAGAGACCTTGGGAAAAGATATCGAACATGTTTCTATCTGGGAGGCTGCTGCTCACTTCCACTCCTTCACAAGTTCTTTCAGCCGATCTTTCAATTCTGGAATCTGCTCTAGATTGTTGTGAATCGCTCCGAGAATCTTGTCGACCCTGGCCGACTTGAGGGCGTCTTTGTCCTGCTTGACCAGTCGATCATACTCCACGTAGGCTGCCTGATGCGTCGGCTCGAGGAGTACCCGTGCCAACGCCAACGCCTCGCCCAACTCGTATGGCTCCGGTGCCATGGGGGGCACAATGGTAAAGGTGCCATCGGTGCACACCAGCACTGCGGCTCCCTGTTTCCCCTTGAGCGGGATGACGGCCTTAATGGCTTTGCCCGCCAAAGCGTCCCAGTTGCCGAGTAATCCCGGAAACTGCTTCATGAAGGCCACCTTTTCCAGGTTGGCTTTCCACTTTTCTTCGACGGCCATCAGGATCCTTGTGGTGCGACGCTACGATTTGAGCGGAAGGAGTGTCGTGGGAGCTGGGTGATCGGGCATGATAAGACGGGTCACGACCTCGCCCTTGATGACGTGGCGCTCCATGATTTCCGTCACGTCGTCTTCGGATTTGACTTGATACCACACACCTTCGGGATAGATCACGACGCTTGGCCCTTGGGCACAATGATCGAGGCACCCGGCTTTATTGGCGCGTACGACGTCTTTCAAGTCCAGCCGCTTTGCTTCTTGCTTGAAGCGAGCGTGGAGCGTCTCAGATCCCAGCTTGGAGCAACTCCCACGGGGATCATCAGGGCTCCGCTGGTTGGTACAGATGAAAATATGACGTTTGTATCCAGACATGATCGATTGTGGCCTAGCCCGGATTATTCATGAATGCCGTCGCGAGGCGTTCGAGACCGAAGCCCGCCAGGGCTTCTCGCAAGTAAGGCCGACGTAGGCGTACGTGCAGTCCGTCGAGGAGGCCGAACGAGAAAAGCCCTGCCGGGCGAGAGGATCGGACGACGTAGCAGGTGTTCATGAATAGTCCGGGCTAAGCTGGAATAGTGATGGTATTAAGTCGTTCAAGTAAACGTTTGACGTCGCCGCTTGCGAGCAGAGGTGAGTGGTTCTGTGCGGCATCGAGTAGGGCGACAATTTCTCTCAGGCGCAACGCGGCACGCTGGGACTCATCGGGTTTCGACAGTTGAGAGCTCTGTCCGGCCCCAAGCTTGTCGAACTCGGCGGTGATATCGCGAAAGTCGCGCTGGAGATTTTTCTGCATCGAACAGCCTTCGCAGTACCATTTAGGGCTTTGATCAGTCGACGGGGACAGGCGATCGTAGGTTCGACCGAAAAAGTCCTTCCCGAGCGATAACTTCATGAGTGCGGTACCGGTGGCGCCGCAGGCGTTGCAGGATACAGTTGCGGAATCCATAGAGCCTCCCTCTATCGATCGTGAGCTGAAGAGCGGGCGAATCTTACACCAGGCCTGCGCGCACTGTCTACTTGATGAGGCCGTCCCCAGGACTCCACCCGTGCATTTTCACAGCTGTTGTATATAAAATGAACGAAGAGTTTTCGGATGGATTGCGCGAGGAGGGAATGTCCATGGTTATCGGGGTGCCAAAAGAGATCAAGGATCATGAGTATCGTGTCAGTGTCACTCCGGATGGAGTGCGGGTTTTGCGTCAGGCCGGCCACGACGTCTGGATCGAACCATCGGCCGGAGTCGGCAGCGGATACTCAGATGAGGACTACCGGACTGCCGGCGCTACCATGGCCGCATCAAAAGAGCAGCTGTTTCAGCAGGCGACGCTCATTGTGAAGGTGAAGGAACCGCTGCTTTCCGAGTGCCACTTCTTCCGTCCGGGCCAGACCCTGTTTACCTATCTGCATTTGGCGACCTTGCCGGAGCTTACGAAGGCCCTTCTGGATACCACGATCACGGCGATTGCCTACGAGACGATCGAGGCGAAAGACGGCACGCGGCCGATGCTCAAGCCGATGAGCGAAATCGCGGGGCGGATGTCGGTGCAGATCGGCGCACACTATCTGGAAAAGACGCAAGGAGGACGCGGGCTTCTCTTGGCCGGTGTGCCTGGCGTGGAGCCGGGGAAGGTTGTGGTGCTTGGGGCTGGGGTGGTGGGTAGCGCGGCGACTCGAATCGCTGTCGGGATGGGGGCTCAGGTGATCGTGATCAATCTCGACCTTGAACGGCTCCGGGTACTCGACGAATTGTATTGTGGTCGAATTGTCACGCGTGCCTCCACGCAAGCTGCGATTGACGAGTCAGTGATAGCTGCAGATCTTGTGATCGGGGCGGTCCTCGTTTCTGGGGCTCGAGCGCCAAAATTGGTCTCGCGTGGACTGGTGGCGCGGATGAAGCCAGGAGCCGTGGTGGTGGATGTCGCGGTTGATCAAGGCGGCTGCTTCGAGACCACGAAACCCACGACGCATTCGGACCCGGTCTATGTAGTGGACGGGGTGCTCCATTATTGTGTGGCCAATATGCCGGGGATTGTTCCGCGTACGTCGACTGTCGCGTTGACGAACGCCACGCTTCCGTATCTTCTGCGTCTGGCCTCGCAGGGGGTGGAGGAGGCCGTGCGGGCAGACGCTGGACTGGCGAAAGGGGTGAACCTGTCAGGCGGAAAAATTACCCATCGAGCCGTGGCCGATGCCCATGGCTTGCGTTTCGACCCCCTGATGTAAGACAATCCTCTCTCGCTTCGTGGTTCTGTGAATTTTGTCGGGGCGTAGCGCAGCCCGGTAGCGCATTGCGTTCGGGACGCAAGGGTCGGAGGTTCAAATCCTCTCGCCCCGACCAAACAGAGCTTGTTCGTGCCAGACGCCTCTCAGGTCAAGGCCACCGGATCATCACCTCAAGAGTTTCGTCTTGCATCTTGCGGCGTCCACGCTGCAGATCGGAGCAATCTCTCCAGCAATTATTCGTGAAGTTCCCGCACATGTGCGTTGGAGTTGTTGCGTCCTGCCGGCGTGCATCGAATCTCCTCCAGCGTTTCCATTCTTTTTTCCCAGAACCGTTGTGGGAAGTTCTCTCGCGCGGAATCGCAAAACGCGTGACGCTTCTGCGGAGGTGTGAGAACATCCGTTCGTTGGATAGGCATCTTCGCAATCTAGAGACCGCCTGAGTGTATGGCCGAACCGATTGAACCGGCAGCGCTCCGAGCGAGGCTGTTGGTGAAGGGAAAAGTCCAAGGA
>JANYBU010000093.1 GCA_025360665.1 Nitrospira sp. | reverse complement strand
GTTGTCGTACCAGGCCGTCACCTTGACGAGCCGCTTGTCGATGACCATCGTGAGCGGGGCATCGAGTGTGGCCGAATGAGGATCGCCCTTCTGGTCGATCGAGACGATCGGGTCTTCAGAATAGAGCAGAATGTCTTTCATTGGGCCGTTCGCCGCTTTTCGGAAGGCGGCGTTGACGGAAGCGATGTCACAGTCCTTTTCGGTTTCGACGGTCAGATCCACCAGCGAGACATTCGGCGTGGGGACGCGGATCGCGAGGCCGTCGATCTTGCCCTTGAGCTGCGGCAGCACCAAATGCAGCGCCTTTGCCGCGCCGGTGCTGGTCGGGATCATCGACATGCCTGCCGCGCGCCCGCGCCGCAAGTCTTTGTGGGGCAGATCGAGCAACTGCTGGTCGTTGGTGTAGGAGTGGATCGTGGTCATGACGCCGTGCTTAATGCCGAAATTATCCAACAGAACTTTTGCCACGGGAGCCAGACAATTGGTCGTGCAGGAGGCGTTGGAAATGATGTGGTGCGTTTTCGGATCGTAGGCCTCGTCGTTGACGCCCAATACGAGGGTCACATCCGGGTCCTTCGCCGGTGCGGAAATAATGACGTGCTTGGCTCCGGCAGAGATGTGCTTCCCCGCGCCTTCGCGGTCGGTAAAGCGCCCGGTCGATTCGATGACGATGTCGACCTCCAGATCCTTCCAGGGAAGGTCTTTCGGGTCCTTCATCGCGAGCACCTTAATGGGCTTGCCGTCGATGAGGATCTGGTCGTCTTTGGCCTCGACGCTCCCCTGTAACGTCCCGTGCACCGAGTCGTATTTCAAGAGATAGGCGAGCGTCTTCGCATCTGTGAGATCGTTAATTGCGACAAAGTGGAGGTCGGGATCACCGAGTGATGCCCGTAGGACGTTCCGTCCGATCCGCCCAAATCCGTTGATACCGATCCGAATAGCCATGACGAGTAGCTCCTCAGGAAAAAATGGGCCGGTTCCATCACCGGCCACAACGGGGCCGATAATATCGGCGACCCTAGGCCTTGTCAAGCTATACCAAAGGGGTAACCCCGCGCCGGATCACAGAAGTTTCGCTGCCACCAAATCAGGCGCGCACAGAATTGGTGCGAGGCCCTCGGACCGCGGATCTGTGTCTTGCGTCTCTGTCGCTGTGTTCGTTAGAGTTCGTCGATCGCAGGCGGAGAAGATTTCCATTGAGGGAGCGGTGAATCTCTTCGAACAGACCACGCATGTGTTGGAGTGGCCCAGACTGCTCGAGGCTCTTGCCGGGCATGCCCGTTCAACGATGGGGGCAGCGCGCTGTCGTGCCCTCGAATTGGCAACCAGCCTCCACGATGCGCAACGTCGCCAGCAGGAAACGACGGAGATGGGACAGCTACAAGAAACTGGCGAGGCCCTGCCGACCTTTGCTTTTCCGGATATTCGGGATCCGCTCACACGGGCGAGGAAAGGGGCGACGTTGGAGGTCCACGAACTCCGAGATTGCGCGATGGTGCTGGGGTTGCTGGAGGAGAGCGGCCGTTTTGTCGGGCGGCATCAGGACGACGCTCCCGCGTTGGCATCCGTTGCGCACCCCCTGCGATCGGTCGAGGAACTGCGACCCGTGAAAATAGCGCTGGATGCGGCGATCCATCTCGACGGCTCGATCAAGGAGTCAGCGACGCCGGAGTTGCGGCGCTTGACCCATCAGGCTCATGCGCTCAAACAGCAGATGCGGCATCAGGTGGATCAGATCCTGCACTCGCGTCGCTATGAAGACATCCTGCAAGAGCAGTATTTCGCCCAGCGAGAAGGCCGGTATGTCATTCCGGTGAAAACCGATATGCGGGGACGGGTGCCGGGGATTGTGCATGACGTGTCAGCCAGCGGGGCTACGGTGTTTATTGAACCGCGCGAGCTGGTCGAGCTGAACAATTCGATCAAAGTGGCGGATCTTGAGATCGAACGAGAAGTGCGGCGCATCCTCCGTGAATTATCTGCCCTCATCGCCGCACAATCCGAGGTCGTGCTGGCGGGGCTCGATGCGCTGGCCGTGCTTGACGGTATTGCGGCGCGGGCATCGTTTGGCCGCCACCTGAAGGCGCATCCAGTCGGGCTCAATGCAGAAGGGCGCGTACGGCTCCTGCGTGCCAGGCATCCCTTGCTCGTGTTGTCGAAAGATCAGGTGGTCGCTAACGATATTCTCTTGGATGAATCGATCCACGTGCTCGTCATCTCCGGTCCTAATACGGGCGGGAAAACTGTGACCCTCAAGATTGTCGGTCTCTTTGCCTTGATGGTCAGGGCCGGATTGCACCTGCCCTGTGATGCGGAATCCGAGATGGCGATCTTTCCCGACGTCTATGCCGATATCGGCGACGCCCAAGACCTGGCCCGCGATCTGTCCAGCTTTTCTGCGCACATGATCCAGATGATTCAGTTGCTCGATGAAACGGACCGTCAGCGCAGAGGCGACGTGAATGCCGTCCCGCGGCAATGGTTGGTCCTGCTCGATGAACCAGTGACCTCGACCGATCCGACAGAAGGCGCGGCCCTTGCCGAAGCGTTGCTCTGTCGTCTGGCCACGCTGGGGATGAAAGTCGTCGCGACCACGCACTACGGTTCGTTGAAGGCTTTGGCCCACACGATGCCCGGCTTCGCGAACGCCGCGGTCGAATTTGACGTGGCAACGCTCTCGCCGACCTATCGGCTCTTCATGGGGGTGCCTGGCGGGTCGTCCGCGCTTGAGATTGCCGGACGGTTGGGCATGGACCGGGCCTTGCTGGATGAGGCGAGGCAGAAGCTCCATACAGACGAGCGTGTCATGGAGACGATGCTGCACGATCTGCAGGCTACTCAGCGGCAGTTGGCCGACGATCTGGCCCGGGCTGTCGAGGCCAGACGTGAAGCGGAACAGGCCGAACAACGAGCGAAGGCGCAGCTGGCTCGCTTGGAAGACAACGAACGGGAAGCGCAGAAGGGCCTCAAGCGAAAACTCAGTGAGCAGTTCAGTCGCGCGCGGGCTGAAGTACAAGCCACGGTCGATGCCGTCAAGGGCGAGCAGAAGTTGATCAAAGCCAAAGCGGCGAAGCAACGATTGTTCGAGCTGGAGGCGCAGACGAGAGCCGAATTGGCCTCAGCCGGCACGCCGATTCCACTTGAGCAGTTGGGGGTGGGGGATCAGGTCGAGATCAGCGGGCTCGGCATGACCGGCACACTACTAGAAACGCCGCAGGGAAAGAAACGCGTGAGGGTAAAGGTGGGGGAGGGTGAAGTGCTTGCCACAGTGGCGAATCTCGTGGGCCTCGCACGAGGGAGCGCAGCACCGTCGCCGCCGGCGCCTGCATCATCGAGTCCCCGCCGGTTCTCGTCAGGCGGCGGGCTGGGGCTCGATGAACAGACGATCGTGGATGTGCGAGGGAAGGCGGCGGACGAGGCGTTGGATGACGTGATTGCAGCGCTGGATCGCGCGACGGTGGCCGGCGCACCGTTTCTGCGTATTATTCATGGCCATGGCACGGGGAAACTCAAAGCGTCGTTGCGAGACTATTTGAAAGGTTCGCCCTACGTGGCAGAGTTCCGTGCGGGAGATCGGGCAGAAGGCGGAGATGGCGTTACCGTGGCGCTGCTTCGGTGATCGCTGACTCCATGGGCGATGAGCCGGTGAGGGCATCCAAGGCTTCTGGTACCGATTGCACTGGCGATACCTGGATCGAGACCGGAAGGTTCCCTGCATTCTCGGTGGCAGGCAGCTGCTTGGAGACCACCACCCGGCGGAGTTTCGCCGCTCGTGCCGCCTGCACTTTTAACGGGACAGATCCGACCGGACCGATCTCACCATCGGGAGTCACCGTACCGGTCAGGACATATCCAGTCGGCACGGTCTTGCCTTGTGCCATGGCTACGACGCTGAGGCTCACCATCCCCGACACACTGTTCCCATAGATCGTCATGCCTGCATAGGGGACTGAGAGCTCGACCGTCCAGGAGTCGGTGGAGATCCCCAGGGATCGTGCGCTCCGCCTGATCCCCTGTTCGATCGAAGTCTGGGCCATGCGCGAGAATCGGCCGGGTGTCGTGTGAAAGTGCAAGACCAATCCTGCCTGATCTTGCCGCTCGTCGAATGAGATCCGCACATAGGAGACTGGCCGATTTGGTTCCGGCCGGTGGTCACGCCCAAGATGGGAATCAATTGCTCCCGCGAGGCGCCGTACACCTGCCCTTCAATGAGGGAGACCGCCAGCAAGAATATCGCGATGCAGGCATACGTCTGTGTCGATGGCGACCAGCGGAACATGGAGCCCTCGTGCTCGATTCATCCTGTGAATGGACGGGTGCGCTATCGGTCATGGAAGGGAAGTCTTGAGAGGTCGCAGACGCGGCGCGCGAAGATGAGCGAGAGCGGATAAGAACAGACAGGATTCGAGTGAAAGAAGCGAAGATCGTTCTATCTACTGTGAGTCTTCGTTACAATCTGTTGGTCATGGTTAAAAGAGAGGGAGTAGCTAGACCGTTTTTCTTGCTCGCAGAGCGCGCATGCTGAGAAGGAGTATGAAAGGTCGGGCTAGATGATCTGCCGTGCTCGCGCAACGCGCGGTCTCAGAAGAGGATGGCGAGGTAGCTGGTATGGTCTCTGTGCTCGCAGATCCCCCACGATAAAGCGGTGGTCGCTCGATGCGCGCAGTGGAGACCACATCAGCCACCTCGCTGAACGCATGTGAAGAGTTGAAAGTCTTAGGCCAACACGCGCAGGGGGAGACCATCTAGCCTGCCCTCAAGAGAGAAGCTAGAATAGCGGTGTGCTCGACGGGCACAATGTCCCTGGGAAGGGTAGCGGCGAAGAGAAGATGAGTGCGAAGGAACGGAGGATGTACCATGAGCAAATTAAAACCAAGACCGACGTTCAAGAGTGAAGTGCAGGAAGCCGCCTTCTGGGCGTCGCATGACTCAACGGCCTATATCGATTACTCGAAAAGCCGCAGGATGATCTTCCCACGGCTCAAACCGTCGACGGAGACGATTTCACTCCGGTTGCCAAAATCTCTTCTAGATCAACTCAAGACGTTGGCCAACAAGCGCGATGTCCCCTATCAGAGGCTCCTGAAACTTTTTGTGCTCGAACGAGTGCAGGCGGAGTTGCATCTCAAGGCAGCCAAGGTGTCTTAGGGGGCAGGATAACTCGACATGAGCACGCACGCATGAAGGCACTTCAATCTTTGACGGCTTCCACAATATAATAGTGTTGCGAGCATGCACGCACTGGCCGCTGTGCCATGCCCAGCTCTGCGAGAGTAGGTTGATGCACATGCCTGACATCAAATCCTCTCGCAGTTAAAGGTTCGAGGTACAACCGATGAACGCGTTGTTACTAATTATCTTCAGGGTGATGATTCTCCTTTCGGTAGCCCTGTTAGTGGTTGGTATTTTTAAGCCGGAGTGGTTACGCTTCCGGCAAAAACAGCCCACCCGTATCACTATTATTGCCGTAGCAATAGGCATATGTATGATTGGCGCGGGCGCGATGTATTATGCTGGAAGCAATAATGCTGAAGCCGTTTCTCGTGGCAACATGCTTGGGGAGGCTGTGTATGCAGTCGACAATAATACGGGACACTGCGAGCCAGGAACGAAACCTGGTAACGCCGGCGCTAGCAATGATGAACAGACATCGGCGGGTATTCGCTATATGATAAAAACGCCGGTCAACTACAATCCAAGCATTGCCCATCCTTTACTCATGGTCTACGCACCAGGGGGAAGAAATCGATATGAGTCGGAGAAATATATGTATCTCACGCAAGAAGCAACGGCGGCAGGTTTTATTGTGGCGTATGCCGATCACCGCAAAATGAGTACTGAAGCTATTGTAGAACTTGCTGAAATACCAGGACTGATCGAAAGGAAATGGTGTATCGACAAAAAACGGATTTTTCTAACCGGTCATTCCGATGGCGGGACCATTGCCATGGGCATCGCGTTTATCAATGGCACCAAACATATTCCAGCGGCGATTGCTCCCAGTGCGGCGGGCATCAGGGGTGAGGACTTGAAAGAATATCATTGCCCTAACCCGCTTCCCGTGATGGTCATGCACAGTAGCCATGACACCCTTTTCCCGGGTTATGGTAAAGAGGCGATACAATGGTGGGCTGCCTGTAATGGTTGCGAAACCGCAAGCTCTGTAATAGATGCAGACGGCTGCGTCACGTACAAGTGTTGTAAGAATAATGTAACCACACGCTATTGTGAAGGAACGGGGAGACACCCCGAATGGCCGGGAAAAAATAAGGCGCTCATTGAATTTTTTAGGGCAGTGAACAAATAACGCGGTAGGTTGGATTGAAGTGCAGTAGGTTGAGTCGGCGATAGCGCAACCCAACATTCTCAA
>JANYBU010000079.1 GCA_025360665.1 Nitrospira sp. | reverse complement strand
TTGTCGATCAGCACAGGATGTTTCGGCGAGGCTTTGACCGCCGATTCCATATACTCCAGCAAGCCGGATTCGTCGTAGACGATCTGCATGGATCGCCCGCCCAACACATACGAAGGCCGCACCATGACCGGATAGCTGATCCGCGAGGCGATCCGAAGGGCCTCGTCTACGGATCGGGCCATGCCACTCTCCGCTTGGCGGAGCCCGAGCTTATTCAAAAGGTCGCGGAATCGCTCTCGATCTTCCGCGCGATCGATCGCGTCAGGACTCGTGCCTAAAATTCGCACCCCGGCCTTGGATAAGGGCAGCGCAAGCTTAAGGGGCGTCTGTCCGCCGAACTGTAACACGACTCCCAGCGGCTGTTCACGCTCCACGATGTTGAGGACGTCTTCCTCAGTCAACGGCTCGAAATAGAGTCGATCCGAGGTGTCGTAATCTGTACTCACCGTTTCGGGGTTACAATTCACCATGATCGATTCGATACCCTCTTCACGGAGTGCCATGGCCGCATGAACACAACAGTAGTCGAATTCGATCCCCTGCCCGATACGATTCGGCCCCCCACCGAGGATGATCACTTTCTTCCGGTCTGTCGGGCGAGCCTCACATTCGCTTCCGTACGTCGAATAGAGATACGGGGTATGGGCTTCAAACTCTGCCGCGCAGGTGTCGACTCGTTTATAGGTCACCCCTCTTCGACCCTGGCCGTCACGGGTTCGCTGCTTCCGGACCGAGGCCGCAGTGGCACCGATGAGCTGTGCGATACGATCGTCTGAAAAACCGAGTTCCTTAGCCTGCCACAGTAACGACTCCTCAAGCGCAGCTGGTTTCCTTCCCGCCTGGCCGACCAGCAAAGCTTCAAATTGCATCAGCTCCCGGATCTGCTCCAAGAACCAGGGATCGATCTTCGTGAGGGTAAACAGGTCGTCATTGGACAGGCCGAGACGTATGCCATCCGCCACGTGCCACAGTCGCTCCGCCATCGGAGCCCGCAGATGTTGGCGTACCTGCTCCAGCGCTTGTTGCCGATCGAACCCTTCCGGGATGCCCCGATCTAACCCCTTCCGCGAGGAGAGCCCGTTCATGTTCAACTCCAGCGAACGAATCGCCTTCTGCAAGGACTCTTTAAAGGTCCGCCCTATGGCCATCACTTCGCCTACTGATTTCATCTGCGTCGTAAGAGTGGGATCGGCCCCTCGAAACTTTTGGAAGGCAAAGCGTGGGATCTTGACCACCACATAGTCGATCGTGGGTTCAAATGAGGCTTTGGTCACACCGGTAATGTCGTTGGTAATTTCATCCAACGTGTAGCCCACGGCAAGCTTCGCGGCAATCTTGGCAATGGGAAACCCCGTCGCTTTTGAAGCGAGCGCGGAACTCCTCGACACACGTGGATTCATTTCGATGACCACCATATCGCCGTTCTTGGGATCCAGGCCGAATTGGACGTTCGACCCGCCGGTATCGACGCCTATCTCACGCATGATCCGAACCGCGGCATTGCGCATACGCTGGTACTCTTTGTCCGAAAGCGTCATGGCCGGCGCGACCGTGATGCTGTCACCCGTGTGCACTCCCATCGGGTCTAGGTTTTCGATCGGACAGACAATGACGACATTGTCTTTGAGATCCCGCATCACCTCAAGTTCGTATTCTTTCCATCCGATCACGGATTCTTCGATCAGCACTTGGCTGACCGGACTCATGGCCAACGCCCAATCGATCAACTTCTCGAACTCTTCTCGATTGTAGGCGATGTTCCCACCGGTCCCACCCATGGTGAATGACGGTCGAATGATCGCCGGAAATCCGACCTGTTCAAGGATCTTGATGGCTTCTTCACGATTATGCGCCGTGCCACTGTCCGGCACTCGCAACCCGATTCGCTGCATCGCATGTTTGAAGGCTTCGCGATCCTCGGCCTTCTGAATCGCCTCGGCGGACGCGCCGATCAACTTGACTCCGTATTTTTCGAGCGTCCCCCGCTTGACCAATTCCATTGTCGTATTCAACGCGGTCTGTCCTCCCATGGTCGAGAGCAGGGCGTCGGGACGTTCGCGCTCGATCACTTTCTCCACGACTTCAACCGTGATCGGCTCTACATAAGTCCGATCCGCCAACTCCGGATCGGTCATGATCGTCGCCGGGTTGCTGTTGATGAGAATCACCCGGTAGCCTTCTTCTTTCAGCGCTTTGCAGGCCTGCGTGCCGGAATAGTCGAACTCACAGGCCTGACCGATCACGATCGGGCCAGACCCGATCAGTAGAATGGACTTAATATCTGTTCGCCTTGGCACGGAAACCTCGTTTCAGCGTCAACTGCTTTGTGGCATTGGCCCGATCGTCGGCCGGTATGGCGCGGGTGCCGGTGGAGCCGCCCCTCCCCCCGGGCCATGATAGTACTGGAGCGCCTCGGGCAGCCAGTCTTCGATCTGTTTGATACGTGTCGCATCGGATGGATGGGTGGAAAGAAACTCGGGCACCGCCTGTTGCGAGCGAAAGCAGACCTTGCCGATCATCTGCCTCGGGCAGCCGCTCATGCGCTCCCAAAACGGCACAGCTTCACGCGGATCGTACCCGGCCTGCGCCATCAATCGAAGCCCGATGTAGTCGGCTTCCGATTCTTGCTTTCGATTGAAGGGCAACGACACATTGACCCCATACGCTCCCAACAAGCCCTGGATCGCACCGGGATTGGCATGTCCGGATGCCGCCGCACCCAATGCGCCCAATTGCGCAATTTGGTCCAAGATACTCCGGCTCATGCGCTCCACCCCGTGACGCTGTAACGCATGCGCGACCTCATGGCCCATCACCGTCGCCAAGCCAGCATCATCTTTCGTATGTTTGAGAATCCCGGTGAAGATGGCGACCTTCCCACCAGGCAGCGCGAATGCATTGACCATCTTGTCGTCTTGAATGACCGCGAATTCCCACTGATATTCCGGCTTATTGGCGGCTTCAGCGATGTTTCGCCCCACGCGGTGCACCAACTCATTCACTTCTGCGTTATCACTGAGGGGAGCAGCCCGTAAAACTTCTCGGAATGCGCTCAATCCGAATTGCAGCTCCTTCTCTTCGGAGAAAAATATCAACTGATCGCGAGCCGTGCCCGGCGCGCGATAACAACCGGTCAGGCTGCCGAACAGACTCAGGGCCGCCCCAACCCCCAGGGCCGTGCAGAGGCCCATCGCCCCCTTGGCGCCCAGAGCCAGCATGGCCCGACGTCCGATCGGCGTCGCGAAGAATTGACTCATTGTGTCATGTGAAGATTGAGTCATTGGAATTTTCATCCATTGAGGCAATGATTCAATGGTGCAATCGTCAATTCTTAGATTACGGCATCCAGAGGTACATAAACTGCGGCGTTCCACCCCGCACCATCGACATCAAATCCAAATTGACTAACCCGGTGATGCCCGAACTGGTCCCGAACAGGCGCGAATAAATATTGTTTTGATAGGCCCCCCGACGCCCATAGGTCACGACCCGCGCCTCCGTCAGACCCGCCTTCTTCTTAGCCATCTCGATTGCGTCATCAAGATACCCGATCTCATCGATCAAACCTGCCGCCTTCGCCTGATCTCCGGAATAGATCCGCCCGTCGGCCAGTTTCTTGATTTGATCAGGCGACAGATTGGGGCGCCCCTCCTGCACCACGTCCAGAAACCGGTGATAGAACGAGTCAATCACGCTTTGAAAGATCCCCCGCTCCTCAGCCGTCATGACCCGAAAGGGTGAACCCATGTCCTTGCGGGGTCCGGACGTGATGGCCGTGGCCTCGACACCCACCTTTTCGAGCAATCCCCGGGCGTTGACGGTCAGCATGATGACACCGATACTGCCCGTGACCGTCGAGGGATGGACCAAAATGCTGTCCGCCGCCATGGCCAGGTAGTAGCCCCCTGACGCCGCCACATCCATCATCGAGGCAATCACGGGAACCTTTCTCTTAGTTTTGAAGTCCCGCAACTCGTGATAGAGGATATCCGACGCGGTCACGGTTCCGCCAGGACTGTTGATGCGAACGACCACAGCCTTGATCTTGTCGTCCTTCGAAGCCCTCGTCAGTTCTTCCTTGAACGTGGCCAACATGTTGGGCTGCGGAACGAGGCCATCTTTATCTTGTGAGCTAATGACCCCCGACAGATCGAGCAACAACACTTTTCCATCGCCCGTGCCACTCAGCTGTACTTCCTGC
>JANYBU010000062.1 GCA_025360665.1 Nitrospira sp. | reverse complement strand
CGCAAGGATCCCCTCCAATACCTTACGAGTCGTGGGATCATCAGTGCCGACATAAGCGACCATCTCACGATAGCTGTCGATCGCGATCCGTTCGGCAATCAGGTCTTCCGTGATCATCTCCACCAAGGACGTTCCTTCGACATATTCCGAGTGGCTTCGGCTCAGCATCCCTTCAGGGGACAGATTCGGCTCACCCCCCAGTTGGACGATGCGTTCGGCCAATTGATCGGCATGGGCTTGTTCCTCAGTGGCGTGCTGGAGAAACTCGCCCTTCACGCTCAGGGAACTGATCCCGGTGGCCATGAAGTAATGGCGCTTATAACGAAGGACGCACACGATTTCTGTGGCGAGGGCGTCATTCAGCAACTTGATCACCGTCTCCGCTTTGGCCTTGTACCCCGCTGTCATCGCGCCGTCTTCAATCCCTTGTCGTGCCCGAGCCCTGAGCGTCTTCACATCAGTCAGCCCGATGGCTTCTTTGACGATGCCTTCCTGTCGGGGAGTGCGGGACGCCGTTGTTCCAGGTTGCGCCGTTATCGTTGTAATTGCTTTCACAGTTTCCTCCTGTCGGGGAGTGCCCCGTTCTATTGTGTCGATCACGAATCGCCCAAGGCTTTCCGGTCATCCTCGGACTGCTTCTACCAAAGCCGGCTTGCAGAGTTGCAGCCGCTTCTCCACGGACTTCCAATCGATGTTGGCGAAGAACGCCTCGATGTAGGACGCCCTCTCTGCAGGCTTGTAATCGAGAAGATACGCGTGTTCCCATACGTCCATCACGAGAGCGGGGATGAAGCCGGCTATATTTCCATTTTCATGCAGACTGATCCAGTGATTCGAGAGCCGGCCACTGCGTGGATTCACATAACAAATGGCCCAGCCCACTCCTCGCATCTTCCCCACGCTGGAAAAGTCCAATTTCCACATGTCATAGGTGCCGAAACTGTCTTCTGCAGCTTTCACAAAAGCAGAGCCTTGATCGGGCTTGTTTGCCCCACCGTTGGTCAAATTCTCAAAGTAATATTCGTGCAAGACCATCCCATTGTATTCAAATCCCAGCCGTCTGGTCAGCTCGGAATAGGCCGGCATTTCCTCCTGATCAATCCGTCCATCTTTGAGCATTATGCCAATCTGGGTCGTGAGCTGGTTCGCGGCCTTCACATATCCCTCGTACAGCGTGAGATGCATCTCGAGCGTTCGATCAGAAATCCCGACCAGCCCGTGTAAGTCGAAAGGCTTGACGTCGTACAAGTCTCCCTTTTTCATATACATCTCCTGTGTGTTCTTGATTGTTCAGAAGGTCCCGTCATTTCTTTCTCTGCTTTCCCTATAGTCACAATGTCACAACATGTCACCGGCTTCTCCCTCCTGACATTAGAGCACGCGTAGAAATGACACCAGGTCCTGTTTCTCTTCAGCCGTCAACTGGGTTCCTAATACAAGATTGAAGAACTCCACGGTATCCTCTAAGGTCAGCAACCTCCCATCATGCAAGTACGGAGACGAATCTTTAATGCCTCGCAAGGGAAACGTCTTGATGGGGCCATCGGCGCTCGCCATACGTCCATTGATCATCCGCGGCTTGTAAAAGCGCTCCACCTTCAGGTTGTGCATGGAATTGTCCGTGTAATAGGGCGCCTGATGGCACCCAGCGCATGTGGCTTTGCCGAAGAACAGGTCCTGCCCTCGCCTCTCAGACGCGGTGGCTTTTGGGGGATTCAACTTGCCGTCAATGCCTAGCTTGGGTGCCGGCGGGAAGTCCAGGAGTTCCTGGAACTCTGCCATGAAGTGCACCTGGCTCCCCCGTTCGAGAATGTTGGCGCCTTTTTTTGTCCCGATCACATGATCGCCGTCGAAGTAGGCGCCGCGCTGCTCAAACTCAGTGAAATCCTCCACGGTCTTCAGCGCCCTCTGTGAGCCGAAGAGCCGCTGGATGTACAAGCCGCGCAACGTGGGGGTATCAATTCGATGACGGAATTCCTGCGGGCGGATATCTCCGGCCAGATGGGTACTGGCGTTCGTGTGGCCGTTCGCATGACACTCGAAGCAGGTCACGCCACGGCTTGGGCGCACGGTACGACGGTCTTCCGTCTGGTTGAATTGCTGCTGCGGGAACGTCGTGACGAGCAGCCTCAAGCCCTCGAGCTGTTTCGGATTCAGAATCCCGTTGAAGAATTCGTAGTAGTTGTCGATGGTCACTAATTTACCCTGAGACACGTCACCGAGATCGGGCCGTGTCGTCAAATAGATGGGGGGCGGAAACTCCGGCAAAAAATGGACCGGCAGGTCGAAGTCCAGGTCGAAGCGAGTGAGATCACGGCCTTCCTGCTTCTGAATCTCCTCAATGTGGAACGTGGGGAACACCATCCCTCCTTCAGGGTGGTTGGGGTGCGGAAGCGGAAAGAATCCAGCCGGGAACGAGTCCTTCTCCCGGATTTCTTCGGGGCTCATCGACTGAAGTTTTTGCCAGGTCAATCCCTGCGGAAGTGTGACTCGTATCCCTTCCTGAATAGGCTTACCGCGGGACATCATGACATCTTTGGTCGGGCGGTTTGCGAGGTCGTACCGCTCCTTGAGCAAATCCATCTGCCGCTTCATAACCTCAGGCTTTGCGGCTTTCATCCGTGCGATGACGACGGCAATGTCCTCCTTGAGATCGACGGGAGCATAGCTCGTCCCCTTCTGTTGAAATGCTTGCTCGTTCGGTGTCTTCTCTGTGGCCTTGCCAGAAACAGTCACCGGGGCCGTGAGAAGCATGGCTCCGACAACCAGAGCGGCGCAAAGTGTGACTACGTATTGTGTCTTCATGAATCCACTCCTCGGCCGTTTATGGCCTCACATGTGAAGCTATGCCCAAGTGATCAATTCCATTGTGTGTAGCCCGGCTCCACTTTCCCAAATGTTCAGAATATCGTTTGCAGCACCCATAAGAGGGGCCTCCGTTAACCTATTCCTGTCCGACTGAACCGCAATCCATGGATGGCATTCCGCAGCACACCAATGAGTCACGATCCTGAAGAAGCAGGAATCATCGTTTAGCAATCGAATCCACATGGACGGAAGACGATGAACCCGTATCCGCGATGATTCTATCCCTCACGCGAATGTTATCGTTCCGGACGGTCGTAGAGTTTGATTGAAGGCGTATGTCCCTTCCCGTGAAGTCCCTGACCACGTACCCGTTCTCGTCAGTCCATACGACTTCCCCTTGGACGAGGTGAGGACTGTCGAGTCTGTACATGGTCGTCACATACGGGGCATCGGAAGGCATGGGATTCGTCATCGCCACTACCTTGTCTCCTCCCGTGATGTTCCGATCGAATCGGGTCGTGTTGTCCACTCGGAGACGCATGTCTCTTCCGCCTGAATCCCTGATGACATACCCGTCCCCCTCAACCCGCACGACTTCCCCTTGAATGACGTTAGGATTGCCGAGTTTGTACATACTGTACACCGAGGCATCGGAAGGCATCGTACTCGTCACCACCTCCACCCTGTCTCCTGTTCGGATGTTCCGATCGAGTCTGGTCGTGTTGTCCACTTGGAGACGCACGTCCCTGCCGGAATTCTCTTTGATCACGTAATCGGTCCCGTCCTGCTGCTGGACAATACCTTCAACTGTTTGGAAGCGAGGCGAGGTGTTGGCTGAGGGCGGAGTCGGTTTCCCTGTGCCGCGTGTGATC
>JANYBU010000013.1 GCA_025360665.1 Nitrospira sp. | reverse complement strand
TAATGTGTTCCATATCCAATCTGTACTCCCGACACCGACGGTTAGGCCGTGAGGATTGGATCTGAACGAAAGCGATTTTGTCTCGCGGGAGACGGCGCTCATCAAAGTGCATACGCGACCGGAAGATCGCGCGGAAGCCTTGCGGATCGCCGATATTTTCCGGGCCAACGTCATCGACTCCACGCCGGCGACGTACACCATCGAGGTGACCGGAGATCCACAAAAGATCGAATCGACTCGCGGGCAACCGCGACCCGTCCGGTCCGTGTGAGTTCCTTGATCCCGAGGGGCTGCAGCAGGTTGATGATTGCTTCGATCTTTTGTGGATCTCCGGTCACCTCGATGGTGTACGTCGCCGGCGTGGAGTCGATGACATTGGCCCGGAAAATATCGGCGATCCGCAATGCTTCCGCTCGATCTTCCGGTCGCGTATGCACTTTGATGAGCGCCGTCTCCCGCGAGACAAAATCGCTTTCGTTCAGATCCACGACCTTAATGACGTCGATCAATTTGTTGAGCTGTTTCACGATCTGCTCGATGATCCGCTCGTCTCCGGACGTGACGATGGTCATCTGCGACATGGACGCATCGAGCGTCGGCGCCACAGAGAGACTTTCGATGTTAAATCCGCGACCGCTAAACAGGCCGGCAACGCGAGACAACGAACCAAACTTATTCTCCACGGTCACCGAAATAATGTGTTCCATACCCAATCTGTACTCCTGACACCGATGGTTAGGCCGTGAGGATCGTGTCCGAATCCTTCGGAGTCACCTGCCCCGCGCCAGACTGCTTATTTTTCAAGGCGGGCGGATCTTCCAAAATCATTTCATGGTTGCAGCCGCCAGCGGGGATCATCGGATAAACGTTTTCATATCGATACGTCGGGACATCGACGATAACCGGTTTGTTCACTGCGATCGCCTCCTTGAGGACGCCATCGATCTCAGAGGGCTTGCTGGCCCTGAGCCCGACTGCTCCGTACGCCTCTGCCAACTTGACAAAGTCCGGCGTCGTCTCCAAATCGCTCGAGGCATATCGCCCTTCGTAGAAGAGGTCCTGCCATTGCCGGACCATCCCGTGGAATCGGTTATTAATCACGATAATCTTGACTGGCAGCTTATGCACCACCGCCGTCGCCATTTCTTGCATATTCATCTGGATACTGCCGTCGCCGGCGATGCAGAGGACCAGCCGGCCGGGAAACGCGGCCTGGGCCCCCATCGCGGCGGGAAATCCAAAACCCATGGTCCCAAGTCCCCCCGAGGTCAACCAGCGATTCGGCTTCGCCAACTTAAAGTACTGGGCGGCCCACATCTGGTGCTGCCCGACATCGGTCGACACGATCGGGTCCCGATCTTTCGTGAGTTCATAGAGCCGCCTGATGACATGTTGCGGTTTGATTGGCCCATCCGCGTCTTGTTGATACGTGAGAGGATTCGCCTGTTGCCATTCGCGAATCTGATTCCACCAGGCCTTGCGAAGTTCCTTCTGATCGCCGTTCACCGTGGCACGAAGAATCTGGATCAACTCACGAAGCACGGTCTTGCAGTCGCCGACAATTGGAATGTCGACATTGACATTCTTCCGAATCGAGGTCGGATCGATATCGATGTGGATGACCTTGGCGTGCGGACAAAACTCGGAGACTTTTCCGGTGACACGATCGTCAAACCGTGCCCCGATGGCCACGACAAGATCGGAATAGTGCATGACCATATTCGCCCAATAGGTGCCATGCATGCCCAGCATGCCCATGGACTGCGGATGCTCGCCAGGAAAGGCCCCAAGCCCCATTAACGTCATGTCGACCGGCATATGAGTCAGTTCAGCCAACTCCATCAATTCTTGCGACGCACCCGAGAAAATGACACCGCCGCCGACATACAACACCGGCTTCTTTGCCTTCGTCATGGCCTCAGCCGCTTGCTTGATCTGCCACTTATTCCCTTCATACACTGGATTGTAGCTGCGGATGGAAACAGAACTCGGATAGATAAATTCCGCCTTATCCATGGATACGTCTTTCGGAATGTCCACTAACACCGGCCCTGGACGCCCCGTCGTCGCAATGTAGAAAGCCTCTTTGATCGTCATCGCCAGATCTTTCACGTCTTTCACCAGGAAGTTGTATTTGGTGCAGGGACGACTTAATCCCATGTTATCCGCTTCCTGGAACGCATCATTCCCAATCAGGCTGGTGGGAACTTGTCCGCTAAAACAGACCAGCGGCACGGAGTCCATGTAAGCATCCGCCAAAGCTGTAAGCACGTTCGTTAGGCCAGGGCCTGAGGTCACAAGGCACACCCCGGCTTTACCAGTCGCCTTGGCATAGCCTTCCGCCATATGGCCCGCACCCTGTTCATGGCGAGTAAGGACCACCTCAATGTCCTTCTGCTGGTGAAGCATGTCGAAAATCTTCAGAACGACACCACCAGGAAGCGCAAAAATCGTCTTCACACCTTCCCGTTTGAGGCATTCGATGAGGATTTCAGCACCTGTGAGCTTCATGACAGAACCTCCATCCATACCACCAGTAAGAAGCCGGCAGAGGAATCAGGATAATACACTACGGCGCGTCTCGCCCAGATGGACCAGACACGACTCCCACGATCACTCAGAACATTCTGAAAAATCAAGGGGAAAGATGTGTAATCCTACCACCACGTATTTCCACTCGTCAATAGTAAGTAGGGCGAACTGAAGCCTCTCGCACTGACAGTCTGCCTCCCCACATGATACCCTCCACGCTCTATCTCGTTGCCCCTGAGTCGTACATCCATGAGCATGCCTGTCCGTGTGACCATCCTGTCTCGTAAAGACTGCCATCTGTGTGGAGTCGTGTATCGAATCGCAATGCATCTTCAGTCAGAATTACACATCGAAACGAGCAAGGTGCCTATCGAAGGCGACAGGGTCTTGATGGAACGCTATGGAGAGAGGGTTCCCGTCGTCTTACTCGACGAGGTCGAACACTTCGCAGGAAAAGTGACGGAGGGAGAGCTACGTCGAGCGATAAAAAAAACGCGGTGGAGAAGACCTATAAGCCGGATTCTGTCCCGCCTGGGATTTGGTCCCACACGGGGGTGATCATTTCTCTGGGATCCGAGTTACCTCGAACCTCAAGCGACCTACCCGAAGACCTCGGCCGGGCCAGCCGGTCGCCGACTCTCCGAAGAAAGCCGACAGATGTCTTCCTATTTGGCCTTGCA
>JANYBU010000420.1 GCA_025360665.1 Nitrospira sp. | reverse complement strand
CACCTGGGAGTGAAAGTCTACCATCTGCAAGCGAATCCGAATGAGATCGACTTCCGCGATGTACCCTTTTTTGAATCGGATGGTATTGACTTCGAGGATACGGGAAAAACGGTCGCGATTCTCTTCTGCCAATACCAGCCTTCGCTGAGCCAGCTGAATCCGGTAATAGGTATCCTTCACGGTAAACCCAAGCTGCCGCACGGCATCTTCAAAGGCCGCTTCTGCCGATTGCGTGCCGAACCCAGCACTTTCGATTCGATAGCCCCGTTTCCCGGCCATTTCGAACAACTGAAAGGCTTGTGTAAACAGCTGCCCGCTGTTGGACAGGGTCCTCCCTTGCGTATAGGAGCTGAGCGTCCCGACAGACAACAACGGATTCGGGAATAACCGCGCGGTGACTTCCTGCCCTTTTGTATACTCAATCCCGTACTTGGCGATGAGCACATCAAGGTTTTGACTGACGAACAGTCCCAGCGCGTCGTTCAGGCTGAGACGAAGCGCCTTCGATGCCACGGTTGCCTGTTCAAGAGCCGGAGATGGCGAGGCCGCGCTGGAAGGATATGCAGAAACGCTCAGAACGCTGAGAACGATGATGTAACAGATGGAAGGCAATCGTCGATCCACAAACACGGACAGTCCCCCGTATAAGCCACTGCACCATCCTCTCAGCCGAATCTGCATTATACAGCGCATGTCAGACGAAGCAAAGAACCGCTTGAAAAATAGGCACTTAGCAGGCATCTGTCCGTAGACCCTCTGAGTGAAGAGGGAACACCGCCCAGAAAAAAGCTCGTCCCTGGCAATGAGGCTGTCTTGGCTGACTCAGGGCTGGCGGGTGGGAATCGCGACTTTCTTACCATCCAACTAGTCCGTTCGTCGTTGGATGGTCGGCGCGGACGCCTCCATATCCAAGACGCCCATGGCGATATGAAATCTCTTCATGGCCTTCCGCTCAAGAACGCGTACGGACAGGCTCCGCAATCTTGAATCGCAAGACCCGACCCACTATCTGGGATCGAATTCACGTCCGACGCCTGCCGGAACCGAAGGGACATAATTGGGATCGAAAGAATCCTCCCAGACCGCGTCATGAACCCGGCTTGTCCCCCAGCCTCGTACGTAGAGGAGCGACAGCACCGGCTCGGTCGCCAATCGCTGCGTGCCCGTGACTCGTCCGACCACCGTCATGCGCGCCCAGTGTCGATACTCGCGGGGGATTTGTTGCTTGGGCATCATCACCCAGTAGTGGCCGGCTTCTGGACCACCCGTGTCCACGGGACGATGGGGGACATAATCCTGGTCCAGTGGCCGGTTCTTCACACGCAACCAGAGGTACTGCGCACTCTCTTCTTCGTCAACAATCGTACCTCCCAACAGCACCACCTTCCCGCGATAGTTCTCCGGATGGGCGGTCAGCGCGGTAAGCGTCGCACCAGGCTCAGCCATCTGCACATATTGGTGCGGGACTGTAGCGCATCCCAACAGCACGACGGTCAGACTGATGGCCAGTGCAAAACGCGCAGACCCGCGTTGGAGGAGAGCATAAGAAGTCATAGAGTGATGTCCTTGGTTGTGCGGTGTGCCGAGCGTGCTGCCTGACGTGCAGCAGTCCTCAGGTTTTGCCGATGCATATTCTGACACTCGCACCTCCGGCATTCCGGTGTGAGACGGTCCCATATTCACGATTCGGAATCAAGGTGGGAAGGGAACTTGGAGATGCTGCGGATAGAGGAGACGAATATGGCTCCTTGTATCTCTCAGCTTGTGGCACATACTGCCGTCCATGAAGAATTGGGGCCTGATAGACCGTCGGTTACATGGTCTTTCCCAGACCGAGTGTCAGCGTGGGTCGTCAGGCCCTCTCACCTGTAAAGCCCGAACAGTTGCGAGGGCCGCTGAGCCCGCATTTCGCAAGGCTGGGCACGACAGGAGGCTGCGATGAATCCCCTCGTTTTCGTCGGTATCAATGTCTCGCAAGCTCATTTGGATATTGCGGTCCGTCCTGGCGCGTCGTTTTCGATCACGCATGATGAGCCTGCCATCGCCACAGTGGTCGAACAACTCTGTGCCCTCAATCCCACCCTGATTGTCTTGGAAACGACCGGCGGGATGGAAATCCCGCTCACGAGTGCGCTCGCCACCGCAAGCTTGCCGGTGGTCGTCGTCAATCCCCGTCAGGTGCGCGAATTCGCCAAGGCCAGTGGGCACTTGGCCAAGACCGATGCCCTTGATGCGCAAGTGCTCGCGCAGTTCGGCGAGGTGATGAGCCCCAGCCGCGGCCGCTCCCGGATGCGGAGGGGCGGGCCTTGACTGCATTGTTGACCCGACGACGACAACTGGTCGAGATGCTGACGGCCGAGAAGAATCGCCTGCTGAGCGCCCCGTCGCCCATCCGCACACGTCTGCGGACGCATATCACGTGGCTTGAGCGGGAACGACAGTCCACCAACACCACCTTGGCGGAGGCCATTCGCCAGAGCCCGGTGTGGCGCGATAAAGACGAACTGTTGCAGAGTGTGCCGGGTGGGGGGCCCGTCTTGACCGCAACCCTGTTGGCGAGTCTCCCGGAACTCGGCACCTTGACGAACAAGCAGATCGCGGCCCTCGTCGGCGTGGCCCCACTCAACCGCGACAGCGACACGCTCCGGGGGAGACCACCGTCGGGGCGGATGGGCGCAGGTGCGTGCGGTCCTCTACATGGGTGCTATCGTGGCAGCCCGGTTCAATCCGGTGATCCGAGTCTTCTATCAGCGCTTGCAGCGAGCGGGGAAGGCGAAGAAGGTGGCGCTCACCGCCTGCATGCGTAAGTTGCTGACGATTCTCAATGCGATGCTGAAACATCGAACGCTCTGGCGTCAGGACACCGATAAGTTCCCGTTTGCCCTGATGCCGATAATGCGGGCGGTGGCCTCAAAGGCCTCGTGCTCCTTGACCTTCGCTTCGATCACGGACAGCTCCGTCTTTTCATCCCACAACAACGCACGAAGTTCCCGTTCGCTGACCAGCACGTCCGCCTCCGCACGGATATGTGCCCGATCCGCACCGAGTGCCACCGAGCGCATTTTGGTGATCTGTTCATCGGTGAGCCCCAGCTCCTGCTTGTTCTTCAACAGATGTCGCAGCATGTGCGCACTCACGCCACCGTGTCCATGCCCTCCATGTCCAGACATTACGTGACTGTCGCCACCGGCTGGCACTGGCCTTCGCCATCTGCCCAGGCCAGAGGAGAAACGAGCAACACGGCTCCGAATGCCATCCCGAGAATGAGATGTGTGTCAACTCTCATGGTGTCCTCCTTGAGGAATGAGTTGGGCCAACCTGAACGTATCCAGGTCTTTCCTTCTGTTCCCTAGTCGCGCTGAATGCTGAAAAGGTTACAGGACATCTCGAGCGCACATGAATGATCCAACGTTGGACAGTCTGGAAGAGTATTGAGTGTGGTAAAGAAACAAACTGTCTGCCTGGCGGTTCTCGTGGACGCTACCGTCATGGTAGAGCAACAAGATGGGGCAGCCTGTGTCACGGGTGTGACTGGTTTTTCGTTTCCTTTAACTAACCAGTTTGAAGGATTCTCCTTGTCGTTACTTCAGCATCTGAAGCCAGGCATGGATATCGGCCAGCTGTTGACCCGTCAGCATATCCTGTAACGGCGGCATCATATGGCGCCCCTGTCGAATGATCTCCTTGAAAGCTTTGTCATTGGAGAGAATCGGATTACCGGCGAGGCGCGGGCCAAGCGCACCCGCAGCCTGTTCACCATGACACATTACACAACTTGCCTTGTAGAGTATCTCCCCTCGTCCGGCATCGCCGACCGGCGACGGAGCTGGATATGACGGCACTCCAGGATCTCCTGCATGCGCCTGGGTCGGGCCAGAGCAGAGGAACCATGCGAGCAGGAGCATTTGACAGAGAACCGTACAGTTTCGTGATGGCGATCTCTTGTCGAGGTACAGCCAGCGGCGCTGGCAGACCGGGGGGCGTTGAGTGACCGCGTCCATGTAACCTCCTTGCTTCTAAAGATCAATCGTGAAGTCTTGCCCTGCCTCACGAGCTTCGTTTCAGTTTAGGGATGTGCGCCGGGAGTGGATGCCGGTGTCTCCGTGGACGGAGGCTGCCTGAATAAAGACATCCATCTGTTGGCCCACAAACACCGGAACGTGGGCCCGTTCGAAGCTGCAGACAACTTGCATCACCTGTGTATCGACTCGTTCAGTCGTGCTGCAGGTCAAGGACCGTTTCGGGACCACGGAAGATGGCCTGAGTCTTCATTGCGTTTTTCCTCGTGGCTCCCGCATGCACCTGGTCCGATGAACTGCTGATAGCCGGCATCACCGAACGGACAACTCTGGTGGCTCGTCACCGGGCTTCCATCCACCCCCGAGCGCCTTGAACAACATGACCAGGTCGTTGAGCCGCGCGTATTCGGTCTGCACCAACGTGGTTTCGGCACTCAGGATTTCGCGTTCGGCATCGAGGACGTCCAGATAATCAGCGATGCCCCCCAGATACCGCTGCTCGGCCAAGTGCCGCGCCTCACGCGCGGCCTTGACCTGTTTCTCCTGATGATCCCGCTGGTCGGCTCGGGTCCGGACGGCGATGAGGAGATCGGCCACCTCCCGAAACGCATTCACGATGGTCTGCCGATACTGCTCGAGCAATTCCTGGTACCGGGCTTCTGCGTTTGTCAGCCGCGCGACATTGGTGCCGCCTAAAAAAATCGGCAGCGTGACCGAGGGGCCGATATTGTAGCTGCGGCTGTTGCTCGTGAGCCAATTGCCTAACTGTACCGACTGCAAGCCTCCAGCGCCCGTGATGGCGAGCGCGGGGAAAAAGTACGCGCGCGCTTCGCCGATGTGGGCATTGGCCGATGCCAGGCTCCGCTCCGCCTCCAGGATGTCGGGGCGACGCTCGAGGATTTGGGAGGGCAACCCCACAGGGATGATGGGCTGGGCTACGACCGCCCTCAAGGGCTTGGGAGTATTTTCCAATCCGGAAATGAGTCTGAACGACGGTCGGCGAATCTGAGTCTCTGCTCTCTGTGCTGACTCGGTTGGGTTGATCAATGCTCCGTCGTTCTGCCGTGCCGGTGTGGCTCATGCCCGCTTCCGGCTTG
>JANYBU010000409.1 GCA_025360665.1 Nitrospira sp. | reverse complement strand
AGAACATATTCTCGTAGTCGACGATGAAGAGGGGCTGTTACAGCTCGTGAAGATGCGGCTGACCGCCATGGGCTTTGGCGTCACAGGCTGCACTACCGGGCGTGAAGCCATCGCTGCAGCCAAGAACAACCGGTTCGACCTCGCCATTACCGACCTCCGCCTGGGTAGCGAAGACGGATTAGATGTGACCGAGGAACTACTGCGGATGCATCCAGGCCTTCCGGTTATCATCCTGACGGCCCACGGCAGCATCCCCAATGCCGTGGAGGCCATGCAGCGGGGGGCCTTCGGCTATCTCACCAAACCGTTTGATGACAAGGAACTCAAGGCCAAGATCGAAGAAGGGCTCTCTCCGCAACGGATGAGAGGAGAGATCCAGCGACTCAAGTCTCTCGTCAACGAATTGTATGGCATGGATAACATCGTCGCGCGGAGTCCTGCGATGCAGCGCTTACTCCAACAAGTGGTGCAGGTGGCAGATTCCGATGCGTCCATTCTCCTCTTTGGAGAAACCGGGACCGGCAAAGAAGTGTTCGCTCGCGTCATCCATTCGAACAGCCGACGGAGTAAGGGGCCGTTTGTCGCCCTCAATTGCGCGGCCATTCCAGAAACGCTCTTCGAGTCTGAACTCTTCGGACATGTGCGCGGTGCGTTTACCAGCGCCCATGGCGCCAAACGAGGCCTATTCCAAAGCGCCAACGGCGGTACGCTCTTTCTCGACGAGATCGGTGAAATACCGCTCTCGATGCAGGTTAAACTGTTGCGGGCCGTGCAGGAACGGGAAGTCCGCGAAGTGGGATCTGAAATCTCAACGAAGATCGATGTACGGATTATTACCGCCACCAATAAAGACCTCGGCGAAGCGGTCAAGAACGGCTCATTCCGGAACGATCTATACTACCGCATCTCTGTCGTCCCGCTGTTTCTCCCGCCTCTGCGTGACCGCCGAGATGATATTCCCCTGTTGGCCCAACACTTCCTGACCGCGAGTGCGAAACGGGCGAATAAAGACTTGCGCGGCTTTACACCGGCCGCCCTCAATCGGCTGGTCACACATCCCTGGCCAGGAAATGTTCGCGAACTGGAAAATGTCATTGAAAAGGCCTCCGTCATGACGCGCCAAGACATGATTACGCCGGACCTCCTGCCCTCTATGGGTCCATCACCGGACGCGCCGCTCAAGCCGCTGACTGAGGCAAAGGAAGAGTTTGAGAAAACCTATCTCAAGAACGTACTGCAACTCACCGGCGGCAATATCTCACGCGCTGCCCAATTTGCCGGACGCTATCGGGCAGACTTCTACAAAATGCTTAAGAAATATGGCCTGCACCCCTCAACCACGAAGGCGAAAGCGGAAGCCGATCTTGAAGAGCTGGAAGAGGCAGGCGATCTCACGGAAGCCGAACGATAAGTCCGTGTTTGTCTCGCGGTGAGCACACGACGAGATCAGACAATCTTTCCACGCGCCTTCCTTGCGGCTTCCTCAGTCCCCTCCTAGAATGTGCCCCCATGCCCTTCTCGATTCGCCCCTTCCGTCGCTTCCCCGTGCACTGCTCCGTCTCATACAACGCTGGCCCATTCCAAAGCCAAGGCACTGTGTGGAACTTGTCGTGTTCCGGCTGGCGACTCTCCGGTGATCTACCCATGCGACCAGGGGAAACCCTCTCCCAGGGGAAACCCTCTCATTGACCGTCACGCTTCCGAATGAGCAACACATCAAGATCCCTGAAGCCGTGGTGCGATGGTCGAGGGGGCAGGAGTTTGCGGTGGAGAATCTTACAATTAAGCCGCACGCTTGCGCCCGGCTCCAGCATTACGTCAAACGATTGGGTAGAGGGTCTGTTTGAGATAGCTGATCTTGCGGGGGTGGACGGTTGAAGTGATTGAGGATTTGTTAGATGATAAGAAGTAAGGGAACAAGGGAGGGACGTGATGACGATGAATCAAGCGGCTGCCTTGAGAGTGAAGTGGAAAGAGCAAGCGCATCTCTCACCATGTGAGCATCTGAACCTCGAATTGGAATGGAATGATGTCGGCCATCCGACCGGCACGTATATTTGTATTATATGCGGTGAACCGGTTGCCCACAAATCCTAAGAATCCGTTTCAACCTAACCCACTACCAAACTTTCTTCTGAGCGACCTATGGCAAGATCAAGGATCTGATTGTGGCGAAGCAAAAATGAATCTTCTGGACATGGCGTTCTTGTTGAGACCGTTGGGCGTTGACTTTTGAGGCAGGAAGTGGACGCTATGAAAGCAGATCGGCTGATGGTCCTTCTTCTATGTGGGCTGATGATCGTGGCTAGCTCATCGGTCCTAGCCGAGACGCGCGCAGGCAATCTCAAAGAAGGTCAGAGCCTCTATCAGCAGCACTGTCTCAAGTGTCACGGAGCGACGTTGGACGGGAAAGGGCCGGACGCGGCTTCTCTTCGCGTGCGGCCAACCGACTTTCATAAATACCTCTCCCGTGTTAAAGGTGAGCTCGAATTGGAGGTCACGATCCGACGGGGCCAACAGTTGACGGCGATGCACGAGTGGGACACCAGCTTAACTGATCAGCAAGTCTATGATCTGATCGCATACATCCGCAGCGCGGTTCCGCGCTTAGAGATGAAACCTTAAACCGTCTAAGGCGGTGATAGCACATCGTGATCTCCGAAGTGATTAAGGATCAGATTGTGTGGAAGCAGAAGTAAATCATCAAACTCACACCGGACACAGGAGAATGACATGAAGAAGCTGCTTATATTGGGCCTCGGTGCAGCCATCGGGTTCACGATGGTGTGTGGTGGTATGGCTGCAGCCAAGGAGGGGAAAAAGCCCAGCACTGTGAAAGACGTAAAATCATTGCCCCAACAAGAACAAGTGAAGTTGGCGCTTAGCGCCGCGCCGCCACACCTCGTGAAAGAGGTAGGCGTCATGATTTATGGGGCCGATGGCAAACTGACGGAAGCCAGGCCCAGTACCAATGGGTTCACCTGCATTCCCACGGTGATGAACCTGCCGGATCCGGACCCCATGTGCATGGATGCTGCCGTCCATCAATGGATGACGGATCTCATGAATAACGTTCCCAAACCCACCAACACGGTCCCCGGCATTGCCTATATGGCTCGCGGAGGCTCGCATTTCGAGAAGGATGGGAAGGTCGTCATGAGCGGGGACGGCGCGAAAGCCATGAAGGAGCCACCGCACTGGATGATTATGTGGCCGTTTGAGTCCGCGACGACGAAACTGCCGACCACTCCCAATCGGTCAGGAAGCTACATCATGTTTGACGGAACGCCCTATGCCCATTTGATGGTGTATCAGGACCCCAGGAAGATGAAGTAGCCGTGAGAGGACGCAGTCGTGAGGGTCTCTACGATGGTGGGGAGGGTGCCCTTTGTAGGACAGTCCTTGCGTCCTGGGTGGTCGCGGCTCTCGCCTCCGACTTCTCCTGCTCCGGCGTCTCCGTCCTCGACGGCGACACCCTCGAAGTCCTGCACCACCAACGCCCTGTACGCATCCGACTCCCGCAGTCCCAACGACACCCAAAAGAACGGCGCCTCCCCCTCAATCGTAAGAATGGGGAGGCGCACACTCTGGCGTGCCATCATTTGTCATATGGAAAAAACAAAATCAACGCCCCCAGCGCCGCGAACGCGCCGACTAACAAGCCCGGTATGATGGTTACTTCCATGATAACCTCCTGGGTTGATGGTGGATTCGACTACGTTTGAGGTTGATAAATCTGGTTACCGCGGAGTCAAGGGGCGGGCCTACTTGGAGCAGGCGCTCGAAATCAGGGGTTGCTCCCGCCTTGTCTTGAACGAGTCCGCAGACACAACAAACGGGAAGCAGCGTCGGCGCGATGAACGTTTCTCTCACCGGAGCGGAAGGCGCCTCACGAGTGGTCTTTGTGAACAGCTTTTCAAGAAACATACGCCACCGCCTTCATTCACCCGCAGAGAAAGCAACACCGCGGTGATAGGGCGAAACTGATGACAAATACTAACTAACAACGTACAGCTGTTTGTAGAACTGGGGAACCCCCTAGGTCCACTCGAATAACTTACTAGCGTCTAAACACATAGACATGAGGTTGCGGAGGAGCCTGCTGGAGAGCCCGAATGCTTTCTTGCCTCATGTCATAGGAATTGGCAGGTCTTCACTGGGAGGCTGCGGCGCGATCGTGTCATAATGACCCGTCCCAAGCTGTTAGGGGTGCTATTGAAAATATGTGGCAGGTGATGCTGTTCTCTCGCTTCCTTCTCTAGCCCTTCCAGCACCGTATTTCCTGGCGCATACTTCCGATCCCACCAGCACCAGTCGTCTTTGACCAGCGTGTGAATGATATCGTGCTTCGCGCGAGGCATGCGAGAAAAGCACGGCGAGCGAGACTGGCGAGAGAAGCGCAGACTGAAGGCCGAAGTTTTCGGAACTATACCCGTCAGCCTTCGAACCCTTGCCCATCCCAGCACTCTCGCCCATCTCTCCCGCCCGTCCCGCTGGCACTGACCGATCATTTCTGCTATATTCACTCCTACCGATGGCTCCTGCACCACAGCATTAGGCGCGGAAAATGTCTCACAGTCGTTCGCTTCTTCTGGCCATGCTCTGTGTAGTCGGCACTGCCTGTAGCACGACCGCCCCGACCGGAAAAATCCTCTTTGAGGACCCTCATGGATCCGTGTCTCTGCAGACGATTTCTGACCCAT
>JANYBU010000401.1 GCA_025360665.1 Nitrospira sp. | reverse complement strand
ACATATCGGGACCACGCGTGAGGATTGTGCGGGGTTTGCAGCCGATGCCTATGCGCGCATCAACGGCATCGGCGCGGTCTGTGTGACCTATTGCGTCGGCGGACTCAATACCGTGAACGCGATCGCCTGCGCCTATGCCGAACGATCGCCCGTGGTGTTGCTCACCGGATCACCGGGACTCTCAGAGCGTATTCGCACGCCCTACATGCACCACATGGTGCGGGACTTTTCCACACAACGCGAGGTCTTCGAGAAGATCACGGTGGCCGCCATCTCCCTGGATGATCCTTCAACCGCTGAACGAGAAATGGATCGGGCCTTTGCGGCGCTGTTGCGCTATCGACGCCCGATCTACATCGAAATTCCTCGCGATCTTGTCCATACGCCGCTGGCACACCCGTTACGACCCTTATGTCTCGACGATGAGCCAAGCGATGCCGCCGCGCTGAACGAAGCCATCGCCGAAGTCCGCGCCATGTTGGCTTCGGCCAGCCGGCCTGCTATCTTAGCCGGTGCAGAGATCGGGCGATTCGGATTGCAAGACGATCTGACTCGCTTGGTCGAGCGGCTCAATGTCCCCATCGCCTCGACCCTGCTGGGAAAATCCGTCATCCGTGAAGACCACCCACTCTACGTCGGAGTCTACGGTGGCCTCATCGCGCGTGACGAGGTTCAACAGTTCATCAATGAATCTGACTGTCTGCTGATCCTGGGGTCGATCTTATCCGATGTCGAAGATCTCAATGCCGATTCGCCCTTGCTCTCGGAAGGCCGCACGATTCACGCGACGGCCGATCGGGTAGCCATCAAACACCACCGCTACGATGCGATCCGGTTCCAAGACTTCGTGCGGGCACTGGTGACCAACCCCCTCCCTTCGTTTCCTTCCCGCCCGCTGCCGGCACCGCTCCCCGTCGCACAAGGCACGATTGCGCCGGATGCCCCCGTGACCTTGAATGGACTCTTCCTCCACCTCGATAGTCTGTTGGATGAACACACCCTCGTGATTGCCGACGTCGGAGAATCGCTCTTTGCCGCGGCCGATCTCCACGTCCACCGTCGATTTGAGTTCCTCTCTCCAGCCTATTACACCTCAATGGGATTTGCGGTCCCGGCAGCCGTGGGCGCCTCGTTTGCCGATCCCACGCTTCGACCGATCGTGCTGGTCGGCGACGGCGCGTTTCAAATGACGGGAACGGAACTCTCGACCGCCGTGCGGTATGGTCAGACACCGATCGTCGTCGTGCTGAACAATCGAGGCTACTCCACTGAACGGGAGATTCTCGAAGGCCCCTTCAACGACGTCCACGAGTGGCGCTATGAACGGATCTGCGAGATGATCGGAGGCGGAGTCGGCACGCGGATCGCAACCCAAGGGGAGTTCGAACGTGGACTCACCGCTGCCTTGGCCGACTCCAGCCACCTGCATGTCCTGAATGTGCTGCTCGATCCAGCCGATCGCTCGGCCGGCATGGTCCGACTGGCCCATCGGCTAGCCAAACGACTTTCCACCGACCGCCCTTAGCATGTACGGTTTGTCTGATTCATCTGGCTAGTCTGGTTCAACCAAATAAACAAGACAAACTAAACAAGCCTGAGCAACCATCTTTAAAGTGAAGGGTTTCCCCACCACCCTCTTCACCTCTTACCTGGTTCGCTCCTCGGACATCCAACAATTAGATCGTTCCCGAGTGGCACGTCACCTGCACAGTTAGTGTCATATACTGATGCACCACAGCCATAGTGCATCCTACTCACGGCTTCGACGACCGCTTCTGACCCCGCTGCAACTCATTGTCAGGACCGACAAGCAACTCGCTCATCGGAGGCCCCAATGTCAGACTTCTACCAAAACGGTGTCGTCACGGTGCTTCACCGCCTCGGACAGCCGAACGTCGACCAACTGGAGCGAGAATTGGCGCGCTATGGCCGCGTCAATCCCATCGCCCTGGTCCTCCCCTCCCTCTACGCAGAATTGGGGCGCCCGGCACTGAAGGCCATCGTGGAGACCCTTAAAAATCTGTCGTACCTCAACGAAATCGTCATCTCCTTGGATCGCGCCTCGGCCTTGGAATTTCGCCTGGCGAAGCAATTCTTTGCTGTACTCCCTCAGCGGGTGCGTCTCATCTGGAATGACGGTACGCGCATCCAATCCATCCTCAAGCTCTTGGTCGATCACAACCTCGATATCGGCCTGCAGGGCAAGGGACGAGGCTGTTGGACGGCCTTCGGCTACGTGTTAGCCAGAAATCACAGCCAGGTCATCGCACTCCACGACTGCGACATCACAAGCTACAGCCGTGAATATCTCGCGCGCCTCTGCTATCCCATCGCCAACCCAAATCTTGGTTATGAGTTCTGCAAAGGCTATTACAGCCGTGTGACCGACCGTCTCCATGGGCGAGTGACACGTCTGTTCATCACCCCCATGATCCGAAGCCTCCAACAGCTCGTGGGACCTCACGCGCTCCTGACATTTCTCGACAGCTTTCGCTACCCTCTGGCCGGCGAGTTCGCCATGGTGCGGGACCTGGCCTGGACCAACAGAATTCCAGGTGACTGGGGTCTCGAAATCGGTGTCCTCGCGGAGGTCTATCGGAACTGTGCCTTGCGGCGCATTTGCCAAGCCGATATTGCAGATGCCTATGACCACAAACACCAAGCACTCTCAAGCCAA
>JANYBU010000364.1 GCA_025360665.1 Nitrospira sp. | reverse complement strand
AGCGTTTCTCGATCAGTTTCTTGACGCCCATTTACATGAGGCGCTTCGGTTATTCTTGGATGCCGATGCCAAGCTGAAGGGTGGAAGTGGCGGACGTCCTGCACGCATTCTTGAAGACGTGTTGTTGCGGTTATGTGATCGCGCGGAGCTAGACAGACCTCCGCCCTCGCCGAGTCGTGGCTCTGAAGTGCCGCAACCGGTGAGGGCGAGAACCATATCGAACGTGCGAACGATTACGAGCGGGAAGCGGATAAGGAGTTGACGTGGAGCGTGAGGCGAGCAATCCGGCGCGAGGCCGTGTTCGGTTTCATCACACCTTTCGTCACAGCCTTGCCGAGGGCCGACGTGGCTTGGCGCAGGGATAC
This sequence comes from Nitrospira sp., assembly GCA_025360665.1. Lineage (GTDB taxonomy): Bacteria > Nitrospirota > Nitrospiria > Nitrospirales > Nitrospiraceae > Palsa-1315. Next base: position 3,885 of record JANYBU010000364.1, on the reverse strand, counting down.
CTTCGCATCCTCGACTTTCTTCTCAGCCACGGCCGCTTGGACTTTCTTTACGAGGCTCTTGAGGGCACCCAGCGTCGCGCGATTGCGATCGTGCCGCTTCACGGACTGGCGGGCTCGGCGAATCGTCGATTTATGTACAACCGGCATAGTAGACTCCAATAGAAAAGAGCGTATATGTACCATACGGCTCAATGCAGCGTCAAGGTGAGCCATTATTCGGTAGTGCGTCAGTTTGACTGAGTCTCAGCTTTTTCGACTAAATTTACAATATCCCCGATTGTCCAGAGCCGATCTGCTACGCCGGCCGCCATTGCCGGTGAAACCCGATGAGTCTTGTGAACCCGGACGAAGTTGTAGTGCATGTAATGTAGGGCGACTGAGTGAGCATGGTTCTCGATCTTCTTTGAAAAGGCATTTGTGAGTCGAGTAAAGCGCCGGATGCTCATACGCATCGTCAGGTTTTGGCGCTCTACAAACGATGTACTTACACAGCACATATCCGGGCTACCAATCACTTTTGCTTTCTTGGCTCCAATACAAGAAGCGGGACTATAGCGCCTCGTGCCATCTGAATTCTCAGCGTAGATCTTAATGAGCTGCGCGAAATCAACTTCACTTCCAAACGCGTCGTCTACCGCTATTAGATAGGGCTTGAATCCATCCGCTGTAATCTGGACACGATTCGCAAGCCGACCAGCTAGATCCTTCACAAACTCACAGGCCGTGACGCTATCACGTGAGCCAATGCGCCAGGAAGGAACCAATTTGCTGTCTGCATCAATGGCGACCCATGTCCAGACGTCCCCAGCTTTGCCCTCTTTCCCCTCTGGAACATTCTTCGTTTTCGAGTACACAAAAGACCAGATCTCATCGAGCTGTAAGCGCTTGCATGTCAGGTTTCTGAATGTTTGATCCTGATAGTCAGCACAGACTTTCGCTGTCTCGATAAATAGCTTTGCGACGGTGTTGAACGCTACATCAGCAAGACGAGCCGTGGCCCTCATGCTGTTGCCCTCAACGAGCAGGTTGAGAATTTGGACGCGCTTCTCATGTGATGATTTATTCATGCTCATAAGTATAATGCACCTTAATGCTTAACGTCAAGCATAAAGATTCAGTTAGATGCAATATTTTCACATTTCCCTTAAAGGGAACGGAAAGCCCTAGGGATGATGGAGATTGACAATGCTTAGTGGGTTGGTATAGTTAAACTACCTTTCAGAGGGTTGGCGGGGCTGAGGGGATTCGAACCCCCATATCATGCGTGATTGCTACCAGGCGCCCACGCAGGAACTAAGCGATTACGAATCGCTGGCCTAATCCTTTAGGCTACAGCCCCCAGATTATCGAATGCCCCACCAGGTTGTCCCGTCGTCGGATCTGGTGGGGCATTCGTGCATTAAAATTCATCAAGTCATATCACTGGCCCTCTAATGGCAATCCCGGCCGTAATGGATTCACCTCGGCAGCATCGACCGTAATTCCAGGTACGGGCTTAGGGAAACTTTGCAGCCCTATTCCTACGATTGGAAGGAATGCCGCCGGAACAAACTTAGAGGGATCATCAGCAGCCTGAACATTCCCTGCTCCGAGTCCAAATTGAATTGCTATCCCCCATAATCCTTCGTGCAGGCTTTGCCTCACGATCAAAGCTTGCGCGAGCTCTGGAAGCGAAAACTTATAGAGAATGGTTTCTTCCGCCACCTTAACGAACCTTTCCGGAAAGGGTTATCATAGGGTTCTGCGGCACCTGGATTACTCCAGGAAAGATTATATCTGCTACTTGGGTCGATGAATTGCCGGTCGAAACAATGCTAACGATATTCATGCGTTGTGCAACAAAATTATTTTGTTGAATCACGGCATGAGCGAAGCTCTTTTGAATTGAGTCTTCAATATGCTCCATCAAACGATGGTACAATTCACTCGCTCCTACTTGCTCAGCAACGGCAGCCACTACGTACTGATTCAAGCTGGTGCTATTCCGCTCGGCCATCTGAGCAGCGTGACGATGGAGGCTTCTGGGCATGCGTAACCCCACCTTACCGCTATGATCATAGTTACTTGCGGGAGACGGAATTTCTCGACCATCTTCCAGTGAAGCCTCAACCCAGCTTTTTGCGGCCTCATTCAAGTTCTGTACAGCCTCATCTGCCGTGCGACCTTCCGAGATACATCCCGGAAATTCTAGAATTTCAGCGGTATACCCTCCTTCCTCATTGGGGATCAGCAGCCTCGCATATGGTTCCCCCAAATATTTCTCGGCCTGTTTACTGATTTTTATCTTCGACATGATTATTCCTCCTGTCCCCTTTGTCATCCCTCCTGTCCCTCCTGTATGGCTCTGGCCTCGAAAAGAAATCCTTCTATCCGCATGAGCACACTCTTCGCAGTGAATTTATTGATCCCCCATGAATGATCAGGAATTGTTAAATGATCCACTCTCAGATGGACATTTCTATAAGTTGGTTCTTTCTTCCCAGAAACAAGTTCATAGCCGCATGCTTCCGCGAATCGCCTAAACTCTTTTGGCTTGATGCTGCCAATCTTGAGCAAGAGACGCTTAAGCCGTTGTTCGAGCTGTCGAATCTTCTTCTTCTCCATGATACCACAGGTAGTATCATGCGTACCACACTAGGGGGTGTGCTGACAAGACAGAAGAGTACAATAGATTGATTATTTTGACTTCCAGCGGGCTTTGGCGGCTTTTCTGGCTATTTCTGCCCGCTTCTTGGCAGACAGGGCTTTGGCCCTCGCCTTCCCGCCTTTCTTCCCCAATGCCATTGCAGCAGGATCTTTCCCACTGTCATCCGGCATGTTCTTGGAGTCGTCGGCATCCCCGACGCTGAGATCCACGATGAGCTTACCGAGTTGGTTGGGATCGCGAGGTCTTTTTGGCTTCTGCATACCGCTAAGCATCGCACAGTCTCAGCGGTTTTTCAATTCGATTTCACCTGGGCGATCTGTCAAACTGATGCACTACCCATTATTCAAAAGGATAAACCTGTGTCAACCATCATGGCCCGAGACCGCTTAATCTTGGCCCTCGACGTGCCCTCAAGCGACGAAGCCGAACGGCTTCTCGATCAAGTGCATGATCAGATCGTGTTTGTGAAGGTCGGACTCGAGCTCTATACCGCCGCCGGACCGGAGATGGTTCAACGCCTGATCACGCAAGGAAAGAGGGTGTTCCTAGATCTCAAGTTCCTCGATATTGAGGAAACGGTTCGTCGGGCCACTGCGCGGGTTGCGGCGATGGGCGTGGAATTCTTGACGGTTCATGCAAACCGGAAGGCGCTGGCCGCAGCCGTCCAAGGCCGTGGAGAGTCCGCGCTGAAACTGTTGGCGGTGACGGTGCTGACCAACTTTGACAGCCAGGATCTCCGCGAGATGGGCATTCAGCGGAGCGTCCAGGACTTGGTCACCGCGCGCGCCTTATTGGCGTCCGAGGTGGGCTGTGATGGGGTGGTGGCCTCGGGCGAAGAGCCGGCGATCCTCCGTCCCAAGGTCGGTCCGCGATTTCTCATCGTCACACCCGGTGTGCGTCCGGCCGGCAAAGATGTCGATGACCATGCCAGGGCGACCACGCCGACCCAGGCGATTTCAGCGGGGGCTGACTACTTGGTGGTCGGCCGACCCATCAGAGATGCTTCGGATCCCGCCGCCGCCGCCGCCGAAATTCTCATCGAAATGCAGGCGGCCTTTGACGCGCGGGGCTGAACGGACGACATAGAGTTGCGGGTCTTCTTCTCTCTTTGTTAGAATCCTCTCCGCCACAGAACCTGTGGCGAATGTCTTCTCCGTATGGTGGGTGTAGCTCAGTTGGTTAGAGCGCCGGATTGTGGATCCGGAGGTCGCGGGTTCGAAACCCGTCACTCACCCCAT
>JANYBU010000360.1 GCA_025360665.1 Nitrospira sp. | reverse complement strand
AGGCAATCGAGCGCGGTCAGAGGAAAACACTGTGCGAAACAGCTGGCTCTACGTGTCAGTCCCGGCAGGTTTGTACGCAAGTGATCGGGATGGATAGTTCCATTTCTAAAAAACACTCCCTCCCAAGTCAGCGTGCTTTCTCAGAGGGAAAAAGGTATTCTGCGAGCCCAATTAGGGAAGAAAAAATCCTCGGCCTAGCCATGAAGATCGTACGCAATACAGGCACGGAACGCGTCATTGATCTCATGCGACCGTGTCTCAAGTCTGGCCATCAACTCGACATGGTCACGCCGACCATTTCTCTCTTTGCCTTCGCCCAGGTTGTTGAGGAAGTGTCGGGGTTAGCAAAGGCACAATTGCTTCTACCTCACGATGGAGCTGAGCTCGGGTTTCTGGGGAGCGGAGAAGACCGCGTTGCTCGCAATCAGCTGCAAGCTCGCTGGCTTGCCAAGCGTTGTGCAGACTGGATAGAGGGAAAAGTTGAGATTCGGCGCGCAACCGGTGCCGTGCCTCAAGGCGCAGTCGTCTTGCGCGATAGCGAGTCCCGTCCGCAGCAGGTCATTTTAGGCTCATTTTCATTCAGCACCGATGGGCTAGGGATCACGCCAGGAAATACCCTCAGTCTAATCCAGGCGTCCGAGACTGCAGACGAAAGCAGCCTCCTGTGTGCATGGTTCGATGCACAGTGGGCGAGCTTGCCGGCGCAACCCAATGCGAAAAAGGCAGTGATGGAGTCGCTGCAGTCATTGGCGGCGCACCGAGACCCGTTCACCCTCTACACCCTCATCCTGTACAACCTCTTTCGTGAGCGCGGCGAGGAGCTTGACGAAGAGCGTATCGTCAACTCAGCGACTGGCATCCGTAACACAGTGGTCTGGAAGAAGCTCTACAGGTTCCAGCGCGACGGCGTGGTTGGCGCGATCGACAAGCTCAACCGCTTCGGCGGCTGCATCATCGCCGACAGTGTTGGCCTGGGGAAAACGTTCGAGGCGCTCGCGATCATCAAGTACCATGAGCTACGCAACGATCGCGTACTGGTGCTGTGCCCGAAGCGCCTCCGTGACAACTGGACCATCTACAAGGCCAACGACAAGCGCAATGTCCTGGCATTGGATCGCTTCAACTATGATGTCCTGAACCACACCGACTTGTCGCGAGACGGGGGCCTGTCTGGAGACATCGATCTCGCGCACGTCAACTGGGGCAACTACGACCTCGTCGTGATCGAGGAGTCTCACAACTTCCGCAACAAGCAAACGCCACAAAAGGGCGGCGAGACTCGCTACGACCGCCTGATGCGCAAGATCATCAAGGAGGGCGTGAAGACCCGCGTCCTCATGCTCTCGGCCACGCCGGTCAACAACCGCCTGGCAGATCTTCGTAATCAGATCGCCTTTGCCACTGAGGGCGACGACACGGCCTTGCTCGATCACGGCATTGACAGCATCGACAGCACCACACGCCTCGCGCAGAAGCAGTTCAACCGTTGGCTCGACCTGGACGAGGCGGAGCGCATCCCAACTCGGCTCATCGAGATGCTGGGCTTCGACTACTTCACGCTGCTCGACCTGCTCACCATCGCCCGCTCGCGCAAGCACATCGAGAAGTACTACGGCACCGCCGAAACCGGCCGCTTCCCGGACCGGCTGAAACCGATCAACATCAAGGCTGACGTCGACCGCGTGGGCGAGTTTCGCTCGATCCGAGAGATCAATCTCGAAATCCGCCGCCTGAACCTCTCTTCCTACGCTCCCCTCCGCTACGTGCTGCCCCACAAGCAGGAGGCGTACGACAAGAAGTACAGCACGGAGATCCGCGGCGGTGAGGGTTTCTTCCGGCAGGCCGACCGCGAGGAGAGCCTGATTCACCTGCTGCGCGTCAACGTGCTCAAGCGCATGGAAAGCGCGGTGTCGTCTTTCGCCCTCACCGTGCAGCGTCAACTGCAGGACGTAGAGGCCACGCTCGCTCGTATTGAAAGCCACGCCGAAGAGATGGAGGAGATCGAGATCGAAGATGTGGACATCGACGATCCCGCCTTCGAGAGCCTACTCGTTGGCCGCAAGGTCAAGGTGTTGCTTAAGGATGTGGACCTCGTCCGCTGGAAGCAGGACCTCATCGAGGACCGAAACCGGCTGGCAACGCTCCACGCGGCGGCGGCCCAGGTTGGCCCGGCTCGCGACGCCAAGCTCGCCGCTCTGCGCGAGGTGGTCGAGCACAAATGCAAGAACCCGATCAATCCTGGTAACCAAAAGGTCATCGTCTTCACGGCCTTTGCTGACACAGCCCGGTACCTCTACGAACAGCTTGCACCATGGGCCAAGAAGACTTTGGTCCTCGAAAGCGCACTGGTTACCGGCACCGGGAGCAATCAGGTCACGCTCCCCGGCCTGCGCAAGGATCTGGCATCCATCCTCACCGCATTCTCTCCACGATCAAAGGAGCGGCCCGAAGAACTTGCGGGCGAGGGCCAGCTCGACCTGCTCATCGCCACCGACTGCATCTCCGAGGGCCAGAACCTTCAGGACTGCGACTGGCTCATCAATTACGACATCCACTGGAACCCGGTCCGCATCATCCAGCGATTCGGCCGCATCGACCGAATTGGCTCGCACAACACGCGCATCCAACTCGTCAACTTCTGGCCCAACATGGAGCTGGAGGAGTACATCAACCTGGAACAGCGGGTCAGCGGCAAGATGGTGCTACTCGACATCTCCGCCACCGGCGAGGAGAACCTAATCGAGCAGCAGTCCGGCAACCAGATGAACGATCTGGAGTATCGCCGCAAGCAACTGCTTAAGCTCCAGGATGCCGTCATCGACCTAGAAGACCTCTCTACGGGCGTCTCCATCGCCGATCTGACGCTCACCGACTTGCGCATCGATCTCGCGCAATACCTCAAGACCCATCCGGGCGTGCTGGAGAACTTACCGCTGGGCACCTGCGCGGTCGTGACCAGCACCGAGGTGGAGATTGCGCCGGGCGTCATCTTCTGCCTGCGCGCCGAGGGCGAAGCCGCCAAGCGGATCCCCGAACCCGGGTATCCGCTCGGATCCCACTATCTCGTGCATGTGGGCGACGACGGGACAGTGCTGCTGCCCTACACACAAGCCAAGCAGATCCTCGATCGGCTCAAGCGTCTCTGCCTGGGGCGCGACCTGCCCGATGCCGATGCCTGTGCTCGCTTCGACAAGGCCACCAAGCAGGGCGAAGACATGCTCGCTGTGCAGCGCCACCTCGCCGCGGCTGTCGCCTCCATTGCAGGCAAGAACCAAGAGCGCGCCGTGGCGAGCCTATTCACCCCCAGCGGCACGCACGCCATGAAAGGGGAGTTTGCGGGCATCAACGATTTTGAGGTGCTCGCCTATCTAATCGTAGTTCCGGAGGCGGCCAGATGAACGGCGACACACTCCTCACCGCAAAGAACCCTTGACCATCCAATGAAGAAACACTCTGGCCAATTAATGTATTCCCCGAGTGACCTTGTCCGCTATCTCAAGTCACCATTCGCGTCGTGGATGGAGCGGTACTACTTGGAGAATCCTGGCGCGGTTATCCCGGACGAAGAAACTGAGGATGAGAGACTCATCGCCCAGACTGGCAACCAGCACGAGCGTGCCGTCTTGGATGAACTTAGATTGTCTCATGCAGACCTGGTCGAAGTCCCTAAAAACAATCTAGTCGTTGCCCGAACAACCACGCTCTCAGCCATCAACGCTAAGGCCAGCATCATTTATCAAGCGGCTCTGGAGAGTGGGCCGTTCGCTGGATTCGCGGATTTCCTCATGTGCGATACAGCCGGCAAATATCAAGTGTGGGACACGAAACTTGCTCGCGCTCCCAAGCCGTATTACGCCATTCAGCTTTGCTGTTACTCGGAAATGCTCGCTACAGCTACCCGTGAACCGCTACCCGTGAAATTCGGGATCATCCTTGGCAGCAAGGATTGGATTGAATTCCGCGTCGAGGACTTCATCCACTATTACCGTCATATCAAGGCGAGCTTCATGGCCATGCAGGCGAGCTTCACTGGGAACATCGCAGATCGCCCTGAACCGCTCCCGCGAGCCGACCATGGCTGCTGGACCTCCCATGCGGAGGAGTTCTTCGCAGACACAGACCACCTCGTGCAGGTCGCCGGCATCACAGTGGGGCAGATCAAGAAACTGAAGAGGGACGGCGTCACAACGGTGGCTGATCTCGCCGCAGCCTCAGGCAAGTCCGTTCGCAAACTTGCCAGCGACTCGCTGGAAAAACTCATCGCCCAGGCGCGTCTTCAGTGCCAGACACGCGTTGACCGCAAAGCGAATCCCGAGGCCCCACCGCGATACGAAGTCCTGCCCCACACGGGCGCGAACGGCGAACCTGTCGGTCTCGGCGCTCTGCCGCCCGATCATCCGGCGGATATCTTTTTCGACATGGAGGGCTATCCGTTAGTTTCTGGCGGACTGGAATATCTTTTTGGGGTCTGTTTGCGAAACAGGCAGTTCGGTTCATGGGAGTTTAAAGACTGGTGGGCGCACGATCGCGACGAAGAGAAGCTCGCGTTCGAGGGATTCGTGGACTGGGCCTTCAGCCGTTGGAAGAACAACCCAGGCTCGCACATCTACCACTACGCCGCGTACGAGGTGAGCGCGGTCCGTCGGTTGAGTACCCGACACGACACCCGCCAGGATGAGGTGGATGAGCTTCTCCGGAACGAGGTGTTCGTTGATCTCTTCCAGATCGTCCGCCACGGGCTGCGCATCGGCGAGGACAGTTACTCCCTCAAGACGATTGAGCGCCTCTATCGAGCGAAGCGCGCCACCGACGTCGCCACAGCCGCTGACTCCATCGTCCAATACGCCCGCTGGATCGAAAACACACAGCCACGTGATTGGAACACGAGCACCATCCTCAAGGGCATCCGTGAGTACAACGAGGACGATTGTAAGTCCACGGCGGAGTTGTTGGAGTGGCTAAGGAAGGTAGGCGGTGAACACAAGATCGCCACGCCGCGCTCCCTTTCCGCATCAGCTCCATCGGTGCCACCAGTCTGGTCGCCTGAAGTTGTCGCGCGACTGGACATTGCTGCAAAACTTCGCAAGCAGAGCGACGCGATCTCGGTCGCTCTCGTTGATCTGATCGACTTTCATCGTCGCGAAAATAAACCCATTTGGTGGCGGATGTTCGACCGCGCGGCGGCTACTCCCGAAGAACTACGTGACGATCCAGGCTGCATCGAGGGTGTTCAAGCCGACGGGACTCCCGCGACTGAAAAGAAGTCGCTCATTCGAGCGTACCGCTTCGATCCATCTCAGGAATGCAAGATCGGCAACGACGACAAAGTACGCTTCACCCACAATCTGGACGCGACATTCACTCTGATGGGGATGGATGCGGCGACGGGCCAGTTAATGCTGAAGATTAGTCAAAAGAGTTTGAATGATAAATGCGGGGGCACCTTCCCTGAGCAAGGTTCCCTGCTGCCCGATGAGTATGTATCCCCGGCAGGAATTCCGGATGCCCTGACCGTAGTCGCCGCCAGGCAATTATCAGGTCAACTTCACGCGCCGGTGGCCGCGTTACTGAGCCGGATACCACCCGCGACATCGCTTGAGAAGGCAGGGGAGTTATCAACGGATGCCGCCATCCGCGTGACCGGGATGATGTCGGGAGGATGTCTTGTGGTCCAGGGGCCACCTGGCGCCGGAAAGACGTACACCGCTTCGCGTGTCATCGCCTCCCTCCTCGCCACAGGCAAAAAGATCGGAGTTGCGTCCAACAGCCACAAGGCCGTAGTGAATCTGCTCACCGCCTGCGGCGAAGCCGCAAAGCACTCTGGCAGGAATCTGCAGGGAATCAAGGTCGGAGGCGGGGCCGAAGGACCCTTATTTTCTTCGAATCCAGGCTTGCAGCATGTCGAGAAAACGACTGATGCCCTTGGTGCCTATCGGGGTGGTGTTGTTGGCGGAACAGCCTGGCTCTTTTCCCGGCCCGAGTGGGAAGGAGCCCTTGATTTTCTTTTCATTGATGAAGCCGGGCAGGTGTCGCTGGCCAACGCTGTGGCAATGGCTCGATGCGCGAAGAACCTTGTGCTTCTTGGCGACCAGATGCAGCTCGAACAACCGATCCAGGGCTCTCATCCCGGAGACGCGGGGCTTTCCGCCCTCCAATACGCACTTAAAGACATCGCCGCCAGCAAACCGGACGCGCCGATGTTCCACGCCGTGGTGTCTCCAGACTACGGGCTTTTCCTTGGCGAGTCCCGCCGGATGCACCCGTCAGTCTGCCGTTTTATCTCCGAGAGCATGTATGAGGGGCGCCTCGGTTCACATCCCGACTGCGCCCGTCAGAAGATCGTTGTCCCGACGGATGCAAGCGGCCTAATCACAAAGGAAACGGGAATCGTCTTCAGTGGCGTCGAGCACGACGGAGACATCCAGCAGAGCGATGAAGAGGTTGAACGGGTCAAGGCGGTCTACGACGAGCTGCACGGACGTCTCTACATTGCCAAGGATGGCAGCACAAAGTCGTTGGCGGTAGAGGACTTCCTTTTCATCGCCCCCTACAACGCCCAGGTGCGCGCGCTCCAGGCCGCGTTACCGGCTGCCGCACGGGTCGGCAGCGTGGACAAATTCCAAGGACAAGAAGCCCCCGTCTGTATCCTGTCCCTCTGCTCCAGCTACGGCGAATACGGATCGCGCGGGCTTGCCTTCATCTTGGACCGCAATAGAATCAATGTCGCCGTCTCTCGCGCCCAATGTCTGGCGGTCGTCGTCGCTGACCCGCGCATCGCCAGCGCAGTCGCGGGTTCCATCGACGAAATGAAGCTCATCAACCTGTTTTGCAAGTTGGCCGAGTCATGAGCCGCCGCGTATCAACCTATCAATGCCCACCTCTGCGAGGACAACACTTCCAGCAGACGTGGGATAGGGGTTAACCTAGCCACAATGACCGCCGCCGACATCCTCACCGCCCTCGACCTGCCCACCAGCAGCCGCGTGGACCAGCGCGTGCCCAAGAAGCTGCTGCTCGAGAGTGGCTCGCCGACGGCTGCCGACAGGCGCCAGATAAACCAGGGCATTGAGGAACTACTTTGGCTGGCTGCACTCAAGCCTACCACCATCGGCGTGTCCGAATACCGCGACGACGTCCGGGAGTACCTGGAGATTGCCGTCCTGTGCCTGACCCTGCGTACTAGCGCCAAGGCAAATCGCCTTATTGAACTGGTCCATCGGGCCGTGCCATATCCGGTGCTGCTCATCATTGATCATGCTGGATGCCTCAGCCTGTCCGCTGCCCACAAACGTTGGTCGCAGAGCGAGGCGGGCAAGACAGTGCTGGATGGCGAGGTCGTCGCCGTCGAGTGGGACGCCGCACACGATAGCGAACGCGGGCCCGCCTTCCGTAATGCGCTGCCGCTCGGTAAGCAGCCTCGCACATCGCTCCATGGGCTGTATCAGGGCTGGATAGACACCCTGCTTGCACTGCATGCTGCCCGCGTCACCGGCGCCTTCGTAATTGCGGATAACGCCGAACAGGCTTCGGCTCGGCGCGACGCCCTGCAAGAATGCGCAAGGCTCGATACGGAGATCGCCCGCCTGCGTGCCACCGCCGCGAAAGAGAAGCAGATGGCACGGCGAGTGGAACTGAATCTGGAACTAAAGCGCGTGGAGGCGGCTCAGGCTGTTGTTCGCGCTAACCTGTGAAAAACGAGGACACGATGCAGAAATTCACCGCCGCCGATCCCGAAACAAAATCTCCCGACATCAAAGTGGAGAACCTCGCCGCGCTCCGGGCGCTCTTCCCCGAACTCGTGACCGAGGGGCCGGATGGCGTGGCCGTGAATCTGGACGTACTCAAGCAGCTCGTGGGCGACCAGACCGTCACCGATGCCGAGGAGAAATACGGCCTCAACTGGCATGGCAAACGCCGTGCCCGCCAGCTTGCCCTTACACCCAGCACCGGTACGCTGCGGCCTTGCCCGGAAGACAGCGTGGATTGGGACACCACGCAGAACCTCATGATCGAGGGAGACAACCTCGAAGTCCTCAAGCTCCTGCAGAAGTCCTACGCCGGAAAGGTGAAGCTCATCTACATCGACCCGCCCTACAACACCGGCAAGGACTTCGTCTATCCCGACAACTTCCAGGACAACATCAAAAACTACCTTGAACTCACCGGCCAGACCGGCGATGGCGGCAAGAAACTCTCCTCCAACACCGAAGCCTCTGGCCGCTTCCATACCGACTGGCTCAACATGATGTATCCCCGCCTCAAGTTGGCTCGGAATCTACTGCGAGAGGATGGGGCGATATTTATAAGCATCGACGACGGTGAGGTCGAGCGCTTGCGAGCAATGTGCTCCGAGGTCTTCGGCGAAGAGAATTTCGTCGTGCCTATTATCTGGCAGAAGCGCATCACTCCTGAGAATCGACGTGCCTTCTCGTTTGAACATGATTACATACTCTGCTACGCGCGATCCGCTGATGCCTTCGTCGAATCACGACATCTCCTTCCACTCACTGATGAGGCTCGAGCTCGTTACAAGAACCCAGATGGCGACCCTCGGGGTGATTGGCAATCGGTTCCCGCAATCGCGCAAGCCGGCCACGGCACTAAGTCGCAGTTCTACAAACTCCGCACCCCAGACGGGCGGCTCCTCGATCCTCCGCCAGGATGTTGTTGGCGCTACACCGAGGATCGGATGAGAAAAGAGATAGCTGACAACCGAATCTGGTTTGGAGCTGATGGAGCTGGAGTTCCACGCATCAAGCGTTTCATTGATGATACGAAGCAGGGCCTAACGCCCTCGACAATGTGGTCTGCGGAGGATGTGGGGGCGAATGAGCACGCCAAGAAACAGCTCAGTGAACTGTTCGACGGAAATGTCGTGTTCGACAGTCCGAAGCCCGTTGGGCTCGTTGATCACATGCTGAGTATTTGCACAGAAAAGGAGCATGTGGATCTGGTTCTCGATTTCTTCGCAGGCTCCGGGACTTCTGCCCACGCTACTATGGCTCGAAACGCCGCCGATGGTGGGAATCGTCGATTCGTTCTCATTCAGCTACCTGAGCCTCTCGATCCCGACGACAAAGACCAGAAAGTTGCTGCAACATACTGCGACAAAATCGGCAAACCTCGCACCATTGCCGAACTCACCAAAGAGCGTCTGCGCCGGGCCGGGAAGAAGATTCGAGAAGAGAACCCGCAGTTCGCTGGCGACCTCGGCTTCCGCGTCTTTAAACTCGCCAGCAGCAACATCCGGGCGTGGAAGCCAGACCGCGACAAGCTCGCCGAAACCCTCGAAGCCTCCATCGAGCACCTCAAGACCGACCGCACGGAGCAGGACATCCTCTTCGAGCTGCTGCTCAAGCTGGGCCTCAACCTCTGCGTGCCCATCGAACGGAAGCAGGTGGCCGGAGGAAAGAAACAGGCGCATGAACTCCACTCCATCGGCGGCGGCTCGCTGCTCGTCTGTCTCTCGCCCGCCATCCCGCAGGCCGACGTTGAGCCGCTAGCCCTCGGCCTCGTAGACTGGCACCAGGCATTGAAGCCCGCAGGAGAAACCACCGTCGTCTTCCGTGACAGCGCCTTCGCCGACGACGTGGCCAAGACCAACCTCACTGCCATCCTTCACCAGCATGGTCTCGAAACTGTGCGTAGCCTGTAAGAGATTACTATGAAACTCCACTTCGAACCCGATCTCGATTACCAGCGTGCCGCCATCGAAGCGGTCTGCGGCCTTTTCCACGGGCAGGAGACTTGTCGGACGGAATTCACCGTCACGCGGGACGCCGCCAGTGGTCAAATGTCGTTGCTTGAAAGCGATCTCGGCATCGGTAACCGCCTGACCCTGCTGGACGACGAGCTTCTGTCGAACCTTCACGCCATCCAACTCCGCCACGGCCTGGCACCTTCACCCTCGCTCGCGTCCGGGGATTTCACCGTGGAGATGGAGACCGGCACGGGGAAAACCTACGTCTACCTGCGCACCGTCTTCGAATTGAACAAACGCTACGGCTTCACCAAGTTCGTTATCGTGGTGCCGTCGGTGGCGATCAAGGAAGGCGTCTATCACACCATCGAGACCGCAGCGGAACATCTCAAGGGGCTCTACGCGGGCGCGCCCTTCGACTTCTTCATTTATGACTCGGCGATGCTCGGCCAGGTGCGCAACTTTGCCACCAGCCCGCAGATTCAGATCATGGTAATGACGGTCGGCGCCATCAATAAATTCGGCGACGAACAGCAGGCACAAACGGAGGAAACGGACGAGGCCGCCCGCCGCGAGAAATCGAAGAACGTGATGTATCGCCCCAGCGAGAAGACCGGCGGGGAGAAGCCCATTGATCTGATACGCGCGACGCGCCCCATCCTCATCGTGGACGAGCCGCAGAGCGTGGAAGGCGGGCTCGACGGTAAGGGCAAGAAGGCCATGGAGCGGATGAATCCGCTGTGCAACTGCGCTATTCCGCGACGCCGAAAGAAGCGCATCACATGGTCTTCAAGCTCGATGCGGTGGACGCCTACGAGCGCAAGCTGGTGAAGCAGATCGAAGTGGCGGCAGCCTCCGTGGAAGGCGGGCACAACAAGGCGTATATACGTCTGCTGTCGGTGAGCAACAAGAAGGGCGTCATCACCGCCAAGGTGGAACTCGATAAACTGATGCAGACTGGGAAGGTAGAGCGCCAGATCGAAACCGTTCAGGATGGCAACAATCTGGAAATGAGCGCCGGCGGGAGGGCCGTCTATGCAGATTGCCGGGCGGGCGAAATCCGCGTGGCGAAGGGCGAGGAGTTCATGGAGCTTCGCTATCCCGGCGGCGAGCAATACCTCCACCTCGGTGAAGCCTACGGCGACGTGGACGCGCTGGCCGTGCAGCGCCAGATGATCCACCGTACCATCAAGGAACACCTGGACAAGGAGAAGCGGCTACGCCCGCAGGGGATTAAGGTGCTGAGTCTGTTCTTCATTGATGCCGTGGAGAAATACCGGCGATACGATGCGGAAGGCAACAAAGTGAATGGCGACTACGCCCGCATCTTTGAGGAAGAATACCGCCGCCTCGCCAAGCATCCCGATTACCAGAGCCTCTTCAAGGAAGTGAACCTGACCACCGCCGCTGAGGATGTGCACAACGGCTACTTCTCCATCGACAAGAAGAAGGTCGGCAGCAAGACGGTGGAGGTGTTCAAAGACACCAAAGGCACCACTCAGGCCGATGACGACACCTACAGCTTGATCATGCGCGACAAGGAGAAGCTGCTGAGCTTCGACACCCCGCTGAAGTTCATCTTCTCGCATTCCGCGCTACGCGAAGGTTGGGACAATCCGAACGTCTTTCAAATCTGCGCATTGCGGGAGATGGCTTCCGAGCAGCAGCGACGTCAGACCATCGGACGCGGTCTGCGCCTCTGCGTGAACCAGAACGGCGAGCGCCTGCGCGGCTTCGAGATCAACACGCTGACCGTGATTGCGACCGAGAGCTACGAACAGTTCGCCGAGAAACTTCAGAAGGAGATCGAGGACGAAACCGGCATCCGCTTTGGCATTGTGGAGACGCACCAATTCGCCGGAGTCACCGCCACCGGAGTCGATGGCCAGCCCGCGCCGCTGGGCTTCGAGCAATCAAAGGTGCTCTGGGAGCATTTGCGCGTCGCAGGATTTGTGAATGCCCAAGGCAAGGTGCAGGACACCCTGCGCCAAAATCTCAAGGACGGCACGCTGACCATACCTGAGCCATTTTCCGCTCAGCTACCGCAGGTGAAGGAAATTCTTCGTAAGCTGGCCGGGCGTTTGGAAATTAAGAACGCCGACGAGCGCAGGCAGGTGAAGAGCCACCAGGCCGTGCTTCAAGGCGCGGACTTCATGGCGCTGTGGGATCGCATCAAGCACAAGACCACTTACCGCGTGCAGTTCGACAACGAGGCGCTGCTCGTTACCTGCATTAAGGCGTTTGCGGCCGCGTCACCTATCGCCAAGACGCGCCTGCAATGGCGCAAAGCCGACCTCGCCATCGGACGATCCGGCGTGGACGCGAAGGAAACAGCCACCTCCGCCCCCGTGACCCTCGACGAAGGCGACATCGAACTGCCCGACATCCTCACCGACCTTCAGGACAAGACCCAACTCACCCGCCGCAGCATCCACCGCATCCTTGTGGAAAGTGGTCGGCTCGATGACTTCAAGCGCAATCCACAGCAGTTCATCGAACTCGCCGCCGAGACCATCAACCGCACCAAACGCATGGCCATCGTGGACGGCATCAAATACCAGCGGATCGGCGCGGATGATTACTACGCCCAGCAATTGTTCGAGACCGAAGAGCTAAGCGGCTACCTCAAGTCCATGATCGACGCCAACAAGTCGGTCCACGAGCAGGTAATTTACCAGTCCGACATCGAGCGCACCTTCGCCGAGCAGTTGGAAAAGAACGAGGCTATCAAGGTTTACGCGAAGCTGCCAGGTTGGTTCACGGTACCCACTCCGCTTGGCCCCTATAATCCGGACTGGGCGGTGCTCGTCCAGGCTGACGATGGCGAGCGACTGTACTTCGTCGTCGAAACCAAGAGCAGTCTCTACACCGACGACTTGCGCGACAAGGAAAGCGCCAAGATCGAATGTGGTAAGGCGCACTTCAACGCGCTGAAGGTAGGCGAGTCACCCGCTGAGTACATCGTGGCACGTACGGTCGATGACGTACTCAGCTACACCCACACAGAGGGGAACTATGGCAAAGGATGAAGCCAACGTCAGAAGAACTCGTCGTCATGTTCATATCGTCTAGGATTCAGGGGAGCTTACACTTTAGGCTGGGTTCTCTGCTTGTTTTCGTCGTAGCTGGATTTGAGTGCAAAGAGCAGAAACTTGGGTTCTGAAAATCAAGCCTAGATCATCATCTTTTCCGAATTTAGGCGTATAGCAAGATATTACACGGTCCGTTTTGAGAAGTTGTTGAAGAGCCTTTTTTGCTGACTCTGGATTGGCATGAAATACTCCATAGGGAGAACCGCCCAGCTCTTTAGTAAGGAAAAGCACGGTATATCTGTCATCCCATCCCCAGCATAAATCATATTTTTGAATGGAATCCTGCGTTGATCCTCTCTGACATCCATATTGACTAGCAGCGGATTGCTTCTAGTATCTTTAGGATCTATTCCCTTATTAATCTCAAATATGAACCTAGTTTTCTCTGTAAACGTTATCGCTTTCTTAATATATTTCAGAGTTCCGTCTTCTGTATCTCCTGCTAGTTGACAACCATACACAGCTGTAAAGTTATTCCGAATCAAATCGCATCCTTCAATAACCTCCTGCAATCCTCCAGAGATGATATAGAATTCAATTGCCATATCCCTAAATTGTTTCACTGTCTCCTGTAAATCGTCAAAAAATGTCTGTAATCCTTGGAAGAAGAGAGGGGCTAGTTTCTGTCCGAATTCTCGCAGCTTCTCGTTTGTGAGCTCGCCGAGTGGCTTGCCAGGTCCGATATTATCAAGAAGGAGTTTGAGGTAAGCATGCGTGGGGTCAAAGCCTGCGCCAATTAATGCTTTAACATCCTCTCCCCAAAACTTTTCAGGATCTAATCCATGATCTTGAATAAGTTTTGTTGTGGAGTCGGGGACAAGCGTATCGTCAAAATCGAAGATGACAGCTAAGATTTCGTGTTGATTGCCCACGCCTTTGTCAACAGATCTTGTATGGCAATAGGAGCGCTTGTCTTACCGGTTCTGGGATGGAACGGTTGGCTGTGAAACTTGAACTGGGCATATCTTTTCTAGTTTTTTCGAAAGCGTAACCATGTTGACCGCTGCCTCTCTTAGAATTTTTCTTTCATCATCTTTTATTTGTTGAGGAGCAGTAAGAATAGCATCTTTCATTTACTTCTATCCTTTCTGAAGAATGATTTCCTGTTTTTCCTCTTCTTTCAAGCACAGCAGCGTGGCGTAATAGGGCCAATCAACAAGCTTTTGCATTAAATGAGTTGGCCTATTAATAACATTATGTTATCCATGTCAAGCATCTTTATTTGCTCTGACGAGTCAATGACTTCCAAGACTGAGTCAATCCCATTCTTAGTTGAAATTCCGGAGCGGCCTCGATGCAGTCCTCGTGCACTGCGAGTTCCTTCCACGCGTTCAGCCTTCCCGCTCTTGGCCTGCAGCGCCGCCCGCAACTGCGGGAGATGGCAGTAGCCTTT
>JANYBU010000328.1 GCA_025360665.1 Nitrospira sp. | reverse complement strand
CGCGCGGCCGTCTCGTCCGACATCGACATACACAAAATTCGCTTCGCTCGGGATCGGCGCAAACCCAAGCGCGGTTAATCCCTTGACCATCTGCTCCATCCCAGCGGCATTCACCGCCCGACTCCGCGCCACATGTTCGTCGTCACCGAGGGCGGCGAGTGCGGCGCACTGCGCCAGGCTATTGGCGTTGAAGGGCGGGCGGACACGGTTCAAGAAATTGGTGATCTCCGCTGTCGCCACGCCGTACCCGATTCGCAATCCTGCGAGGCCATAGATTTTTGAAAACGTCCGCAGCACGATCACGTTCCGCCCCTGCTTCACATAAGCCATAGAATCCGGGAACTGTGGATTCCGGACGTATTCGAAATAGGCTTCATCAAATACCACGACGACATGCGCCGGCACGCGCGAGAGCAGATGTTCGACCTCATCGGCCGACACCATCGTTCCGGTTGGATTATTGGGGTTACAGAGGAACAGGAGCCGTGTCCGGTCGGTGATGGCATCCGCCATCGCCTGAAGATCGTGCCGCCACTGCTTCAACGGGACGATGATCGGCTTTCCGTGAGCGGCCGTGACTTCCATCTTGTAAATGACGAAGGTCTGATCGGCCATGACCGCTTCATCGCCCGGGGCCAAAAACGTACGGGCGAGCAGCCCCAGGATTTCATCCGATCCATTCCCGAGAATGACCTGATCCAGGGTCACCTTCCAACGATCCGCCAGAGCTTCGCGCAGGCGAAACGCGCCGCCATCGGGATAGCGATGCAGTGTCGCGGTCCCCTCGCTCAAAGCGGCGAGCGCCTTCGGGGAGGAACCTAACGGATTCTCGTTGGACGCCAGCTTAATGACGCGTGCGAGACCTAGTTCCCGTTCGAGTTCCTCAATTGGTTTCCCGGGAACATAGGGACTCAGCGAGGCGATATCTGGATGAACCTTCAGTGACATATCGTTAACTGTGGGCCGGATAGGACCCGAGGACTTTCATGAAAAGGCAGCGGCCAGTGATTTCTTCGACGGCTTTCTTGACCCGCTCTTCCTGAATATGCCCTTCGATATCGACGAAGAAAATGTACTCCCAGGCTTTTCGTCTGGAAGGACGTGATTCAATCTTGGTCATGCTCAGGCCATGAGAGGCAAAAGGCCGGAGCAGATCGTACAGGGCACCGACTTTGTCTTTCACCGAGAGCATCAATGAGGTCTTATCTTTTCCTGTACGCTCGGGCGGCTTCTGAGACAATATGAGAAAGCGGGTCATGTTGTTTATATTATCTTCGATGCGGGTCTTGATGACCTTCAAGCCGTACAGCTGAGCCGCCAACTCCGATGCAATGGCGGCGACAGAAGGATTTTCCACGCACAGTTCCGCTGCACGTGCCGTGCTCGCCACCTCCGACACGGGCACATGGGCTAAGTTGGTTTCCAGCCAATTTCGGCATTGGGCGATGGCATGGGGATGAGAGTGGATTTTTTTCACCTCTTCCATCACGCCAGACTTCGACATCAAATGATGGGACACCTCCTGGAGAATTTCGCCATAGATCAGGAGATTGGAGTCAATGAACATATCAAGCGTGTGATTGACCACACCTTCGGTTGTGTTCTCGATCGGGACCACACCAAAATTGGCTCGTCCCCGCTCAACTTCACTGAATACGTCCTTGATGCTATTGACCGGAATATATTGGGCGGACGACCCGAATTTCTGCATGCAGGCCATGTGCGTAAACGTGGCTCTGGGGCCAAGATAGGCCACCTTCTGAGGGCCCTCAAGAGAGAGGGAAGCGGACATGATTTCTCGATAGACTGGCCGAATTGCCTCGGATGGAAATGGCCCGGTGTTCTGCTGTATAAGGCGCTCGATTATCGCCGCCTCCCGCGCCGGGGTATGGAGATTGGCACCCGCATCCTGCTGTTTCTTGAGCTTGCCGATCTCGACGACGCTTTTGGACCGCTCATTCAGCAGGCGCAAAATCTCGTCATCGATGCGATCGATCTCTTTCCGGTACTCGGAAAAGTCTCCTGGCATAGCTAACCCCCTCTTCCAAGCCCAGTGAGGCGGTCACCCGTCCGTCGGCTGGAATGGCACAAGCTAAGTGGGAAATAATACAGGAACCATTCCTGGCAATGCAAGGAGACCCTCGACGTTTCACGAGCTTGCCTGACGATCCCCGTCCGTTCCTACTCGATGTCAGAAGGACTTGACAGGGGCCAGACGTATCACGAGAAGAGGAGAGAGGTTGGCCTTTTGAAATGATCGAAGGCCAGCTTCGTGGCTTGGCGACCACGGCCGGTTCGTTCGAGGAAGCCGGCCTGAATCAGATAGGGCTCATGGACATCTTCGAGGGTGCCCTTGTCTTCCTGGACCGCGGCCGCCAGGGATTCCACCCCGACCGGTCCTCCAGCAAACTTGTCGATGATGGTCAGAAGAATCTGACGATCCATCTCATCAAACCCCGCCGTATCGACGCCCAGCCATGCGAGCGCGTCCCGGGCTACAGTCTGGGTAATTCGTCCCTCCGCCTTGACCTGGGCATAGTCGCGCACCCGTTTGATAAGCCGGTTGACGATGCGAGGGGTTCCTCGAGCACGACCGGCAATTTCCTGCGCTCCCTCGGAATCGATCGGGATCCCGAGCACCCCCGCCGAGCGTGTCACGATGGTCTGCAGCTCTCTTGGAGAATAGAACTCCAGGCGGTGGACGAGGCCAAATCGGTCCCGGAGTGGGGAGGTCAGGGCACCGGCCCTGGTCGTGGCTCCGACTAGCGTAAACCGGGGGAGATCCAATTTCACCGTTCTAGCTGCAGGCCCCTGGCCGATCACGAGATCAAGCTGATAGTCCTCCATCGCTGGATAGAGCGCCTCTTCGACAGAGGCAGGGAGTCGGTGAATCTCGTCGATGAACAGGACGTCGTGTTCTTGGAGGTTCGTCAGGATGGCGGCCAAATCGCCAGCATGGGCCAACACTAGACCGGAGGTCGAGCGGAGTGCAGCCCCCATCTCACGAGCAATGATGTGGGCAATGGTGGTCTTCCCCAACCCAGGGGGGCCATAAAAGATCGTGTGATCGAGCGCTTCGTTCCGCTGCTTCGCC
>JANYBU010000292.1 GCA_025360665.1 Nitrospira sp. | reverse complement strand
GCGAGAAAGATGGGGGGCAGCCACCATCCGCTTCTTGGCGTGTTCGGCGTCATGTCGGCCAAGATGACCGTGGCGAATCTGATGATCCTCGTCACATTCATGAGCTTCATCATGTATTGGCGGGCCGGCAAGCAGGAAACGTCCGGCTTTGCCAAGATCGCTAAAGCGATCATGGGCGGCATCCTTGCCCTCTCGGCGATCGCGGTGATCGTCCTCGGCGTGTGGGGGTATTTCGTTCCCGCGATCATTCGCATCAATTACTTCTCGACGACGCAGGTGTTGGTCGTGCTCGGTGTCATGTTGACGATCACTCCGCTGACGGCCCTGCTGCTAAGGAGTGCCAAGACTACGACGGAAATGGTCTGGGGCAAGATGCCTCCCCGTGCCGGTTACGCCCTCGTCCTCAACGCGGTCATGGTCATCCTCCTGATGACGCTGATGGGCTACGCACGGTCGTCCTCTCGCGTCCATTGGCATGTCTATGGCGTGCTCCGCGATACGTCGCCATACGCGTATTCACCGGCGCTCGGTTCTGCTGCTGCGATCATGGCCCTGTGCACATTTTTCTTCTGCATGATTGTCGCATTCATCTTCTGGGTGGCCACGATGGGCGATAAGGCGAAAGCGCCTAGCGCATCGACGAAGAGCGAGTTACCGCACGGCATGCCGGCGTTGGCAGGCGCATCGAGTGCGCTCGATGAACCGAAGGCGCGCAAGTTCTGAATTGCAAGTTCGGAGTTGTGAGTGTAACTCAGCACTCAGAACCCAGCACTTCTAACGACCCGAAGGGGGCATATGAGCGAAGTTGTCAAATTACAGTTGATTGGTCTCTCAGTGATAGGAAGCGGGGTTCTGATCCTCCTCTTCATTCGCTCCACATTCGCCCGGGTCATAGGATTCGTCTGGATTGTGCTGGGCCTCTTCACGCTCACCGCGTTGTCGGTGCCGCAGATGGCGTCGTTGCCGCCCGTTGAGGAGAAGTTCGATATTGCCACGGTCAAAACGCCGACCGACATGGCGACCATCGGACAGAAGATTTTCTTTAGTAAGGGGCAATGCGCGCTCTGCCATACCATCGGCCCCAGCGAATCGGCCCGCTGTCCGGACCTGAAGGGGATCGGAGCCAAGTTGAGCCGTGAGTTTATGTTTGAAAGTTTGACTCAACCGCAGGCCTATATCTACCTCGACTATCGCCATGAAGGCGTGGCGAAGGAGTATCCGGCCCGGATGCCCTACATCAATAAGAATCCAATCGGGCTGTCCAAGAATGAAATTCTTTCGGTCATTGCATTCCTGCAGCAGATGAGCGGGGAGCCGATTTCTGTCACTGTAGCTGAACTGGCCGCGCCGGGAGAGGTGCCTGCCGCTCCGGCGAAGGTAGCCCAGTCCGGTCCAGTGGCCGTGGCGCAAGCGCACTGAGGAGGATTTATGGGGCCGTTGATCAAGCTGATCGTCTTGAATGTGGTCGTCTATGCGATCTTAAAATTTGTCGTGCCCAATATACCTGGCTCGGCGCCGCTGCCGGCCAGTCTTGTTTTTCTCTATATGATGCTGACGACGTCGGGGTTTGTGATCTTTGCCACAGTGAGCGCGGAGTCCAAAGAGGCCTTTTGGGGTCCGATCCAACGGTTCCTGACGGGAGAGAATATTGGCGGGCTGCAAGCACTGCGTTACGGCATCTTGATTCTGTTTCCGTTGCTGGTCGGCTGGCAAACATATAGTAGTACGGCGGTAAGCGATGCGCCGCCATCAGAAAACCGGACGATTCACCCGGCTCCGCCAGGCGAATATACCGGCTTGTCAAATCCAATTTCAAAGACACCCGACGCCATCCAGCAGGGGAAGGGGTTCTATGCCGCGTTCTGTTCCCCCTGCCACGGCGGAAACTTTGATGGCAAGGGGCCGGCGTCCAGGGGATTCAATCCTCCCCCGGCCAACTTCTCCGATCCAACGACAATCGCCATGCTCCAGGAAAGCTATCTCTTCTGGCGCATCAAGAAGGGCGGCGTCGGCCTCCCGATCGAAGGGATGCCATGGAAATCCGCGATGCCTCGCTGGGAAGTAGAGCTTCCTGACGAATGGATCTGGAAAATCATCCTGGGCGAGTACGATGGAGCGCATCAAGCGCCGAGGACGTGGGAGTAGACGAGGGTAGGCCTGTACGCCTTCTGTGCTCGCGCACCACGCACGTCAAGAAGGTGACCGGTGGGCCGCGCAGTGGAATCCACATAGCCCCACCCTCATGAGACGTGAGTAGAGAGAGGACGGAACTTATGACACAGAGACTGAAGCACATCGTTCCGAACGTCGTCGTCGGTGTATGGCTTGCCATGGGATTCCTGACTGTGCAGCCCGTCTCAGCCGAGGAAAAATCCAAGGTCGCCGCTCCGCCCGAGTCAACCCTGCAAAGTGTCTCGGTGAGCGCTCCGATGGTGAAGGGCGCCCTGCCGGCCGATGATCCGAATGCGGCGGTGTGGAGCAGCGCAACCATGGCGAGATTCCCGATGTCGCCTCAAGTCCATTGGCCGACTCGTATTCTGGATGCGACAGTTAAAGATCTGAACGTGCGAGCCTTACATGACGGAACCAATGTCGCCATTCTCTTGGAGTACGCCGACCCGACGGAAGATCCAGACGATGCAGCCGCGATTGAGTTCATGGTGGGCGATAAGAAGGCCCACTTTGCGCATGGCCAGCCGATGGCGCAGGTGGAAGGCGGCCCGGTCAATATTTGGTATTGGAAGAACAAAGACAACAAAGGCGTCGACATGAATGCCAAGGGCTTTGGCACGATCAAGGTGCAGACGCACCAAGACGTGAAAGCCAAAGGCACCTATGCCAACGGCACATGGAAAGTGGTCTTTACGCGGCCACTCGCCACCGAGCATGCGGACGAAGATACGCAGATTGCAACAGGTGGATTTATCAATATTGCCTTCGCCGTCTGGGATGGCAAGAAGGACGTAAGCGGCGAGCTGAAGGAGAAGGGGTCCCAAAAAGCGGTCACCTCCTGGTGGAATTTCAGAGCAGAGGCGCCACCGGATTATTCCAGCTATTACTATGCGGCCATCGCCGTGGGCGTGGCTCTCGGATTTCAGTTCGTTCTGATCCGCAAGCTCAAGAAAGGGCATTCAGCATGAAGGCCGCTCGCCTATACGTATTGGGAGTGCTGGGTGTACTGATTGGCACCTGGGCCATGTCTGCCGGGGGTTGTGCGAACGAGCAGCAGCAGAAGGGGCATGAACTCTACGGCCACTACTGCTCGCACTGTCACGGTGAGAGCGGACACCAGAACGAAGGATTCAATTGGTCCTCGATGCCCGATCCGAAGCCCAAAGATCTCACGAACAAGTCAGAGATGGG
>JANYBU010000224.1 GCA_025360665.1 Nitrospira sp. | reverse complement strand
TGAGCACCGTAAACGCGACCCTCTCCTATTGCTGAAGCAGACTATCCTGAGTAACAATCTGGGTACCGAGGCTGATTTCATACAGCTTGAGCGCGAAATCGGCGAGGTCGTGACGGCCGCCGTCAGGTTCGCGGATGACAGTCCTTTTCCAGCCCCATCGGCCTTGCACACCGACGTGATGCGGGAGGAGTAAGATAACCCATGGTGCTGTCCTATCGGGAAGCTCTCAACCAGGCCATGCGGGAGGAGATGCGTCGAGACTCGCGCATTTTCCTGATCGGCGAGGAAGTGGGCTACTATCAGGGCGCTTTTAAGGTCAGTAAGGGTTTTGTGGAGGAATTCGGCCCGCAACGGGTGGTGGATACTCCGATCACGGAAGCCGGCTTCACGGGCCTGGCAATCGGCGCCGCCATGGCGGGATTGCATCCCATCGTCGAGCTCATGACCATGAATTTCGGCATTGTGGCGCTGGATCAGATCGTCAACAATGCCGCCAAAATTCATTACATGTCGGGGGGCCAGCTGTCGGTGCCGCTCGTAATTCGCGGACCGGGCAGTGCAGCTCACCAGTTAGGGGCGCAGCATTCGCAAAGTCTGGAGGCCTGGTTCTGTCACGTGCCGGGATTGAAAGTGATCGCGCCGGCCACGCCGCACGATGCGAAGGGCCTGCTGAAGAGCGCGATCCGAGACAACAATCCTGTCATCTTCATCGAAGCGCAATTGCTGTACGGAACGAAGGGGGATGTCGGAGACGGTGAGTACACGATCCCCATCGGTGTCGCCGAGGTGAAGCGTGCCGGACGCGACGCAACGATCGTCGCCTACTCGAAGATGCTCCTGCTGGCGCTGGAGGCAGCCGATCAATTGAGTCGAGAGGGCATGGAGGTCGAGGTCATCGACCCCCGCACCCTTAAACCGTTGGACCTCCCGACGATCGTGGCCTCGGTCAAAAAGACCGGGCGTCTCGTAATCGTCGAAGAAGGCTGGCGTTTTTGCGGGCTGGGTGCGCAGATTGCCGAGAGCGTGTACGCGGCGGCGTTCGACTACCTGGACGCGCCCATCCAGCGCGTCACCGGCGAAGATGTTCCGATGCCCTATAGTCGCCCGTTGGAAGATGCCGCCATCCCGGACAAGGCGCGCGTCATCGAAGCCGTCAAAGCAGTGTGCAGCGCACAGTAAACGAAGGAGGCACGATTACCCATGTCGTCACAAGCCCAGGCTCCCAGTCATATCAAGATCACGGAGACACTCGTTCGGCTCTATGTGTTCCTGACGCAGTACCTCGATCGCTGCCTCGATGAGGCAGTCAGGAAGACATACCCGGACGAGGAACTGCACGCGCATCTCGCCAAGACGCGCGCGACGATGGCGGACATCCTCGCGGTGAATCCCGTGGTCAAGAGCAAAGTCGAGAAGGAATGCAAGGATGTGCTCGCCCTCGGAGCCGCGATCTTGAAAGGCGGCCATGAGCGAGCCTCGGCGATGGAACCGATGCAGTCGCAGCGCGCCATCCTGCGGAACAAGACCATCGCATTGAGCGATCTCTTGGCAGTATTCCGGGCTCTCTGAGAGACCGTGGCGCGTGAAGCGCGAGACATGCGAGAAAGGCGCGCTCCGAAGTTCGACGTTCGGGGTTCGAAGTTCCAAAACCTCGAACTTCGGACCTCGAACCCTCCCTCGTCTCGCCCGTCCCGCCAGTCTCGCTCGGCTATCCTGCTAGTCGTTTTTTCCTTCTGAGAGAAGTAGAGGACAGCGAGTGCCAGGGCAGTTCACCTAACTTTTCATGAATCTGCTCATGTCAGACCGGGCACAGGAGAAATATCAATTGGCCGGCTTGGATACACGCGAACGTGGCTTCAGTAGGCCGGTCGTGTTTGAGCAAGCCGACGGAGGCTATCAAGCTATTCTGCGATATGAGACGACACGCGTGGTAACCACAGGGCATGACACACAGGGGGCCGCGCTGGAGGAATTAATTCGCACGCTCCAGGGACAAGGCTACTCGCAACTCCGCAGTCAACTGAGCGTCAGGGAGGGCACCTACTTGGGTTCTCAGGAGCCTTGGATTGAGTATCCGGACCCAGCGCGTGGCACAGAACAACAAGGTGGATGGATGGCACGATTGTTTCGCTGTTTCCAGCGACGAAGTGAGGACACCCATGGCTAGTCGCGTTGTGATGCCGAAATTAACCGACACGATGGAAGAGGGCGTCCTCCTGGCGTGGAAGAAACGCGAAGGGGATCCGGTGCAGGCAGGGGAGGCGCTCGCTGAAATCGAAACCGACAAGGCCATCATGGATCTCGAGGCCTTCGCCTCCGGCATCCTCCGCAAGATCCTGGTGCAGGACGGTGCAACCGTGATGTCCGGAACGTTGATCGGCGTCATCGGCGGAGCGGATGAGGACATCACCTCGGCATTGACCGACCGGATCACTGCCGCACCATCGGCCGGCGGCGGAACGAAGACAAGCGCGCCGCCTGCTGCCGGTCTGGCACCCACCTCACCCACAAGTTTACAGGGGGCTCGTGTCATGATCTCGCCCCGCGCGAAAGCTCTTGCTGCCGACCGGGGAATCGATCTCTCCACCATCATTGGAACTGGTCCTGGCGGACGAATCGTGGAAGTGGATGTTGTGAACGCCCAGGCGCCGCCAACGCAGATGCTGCCGGACGGAACAGACCAACCGCTGAGCCAGATGCGGAAAGCCATTGCGCGAGCGACGACACAGAGCAAAGCGCCGGTGCCGCACTTTTATCTGACAAGCGAGATCGATATGGAGCAGGCAGAGCGGTTCCGCGATCAGTTCAAACACAACCGAACAACGCACCCCTCCGTCACAGACTTGCTGATCAAGGCCGCAGCGATTGCGCTCACCCGCCATCCGGAAATCAATGTGTCATTCACCGGCCAGGCCATCAGGCGACATGTGCGCATTGATATCGGCATCGCCGTCGGTATCGAGGACGGCTTGATCACGCCGGTTATTCGCAATTGCGGCGCGAAGTCGCTGGACGATATTGCGACCGAATCGAGGACGCTGATCGACCGGGCCAGGGACAAACGCTTGCAGCCGCAGGAATACAGTGACGCCACCTTCTCGATCTCAAACTTGGGAATGTTCGACGTGGAAAACTTCATCGCAGTCCTCATCCCCCCTCAGGCAGCGTCCATCGCTGTAGGCGCTATCCGCGACGCGCCTGTCGTCAAAGACGGCACGGTCAAGGCGGGCCGGCGCATGAAGGTGACGCTATCCTGCGACCACCGGGCTCTGGATGGTGTACAGGGGGCCGGTTTCCTGAAAGAATTTAAACGTATCCTTGAACATCCCTCGGAGTTACTCCCGCCCAAGGAGACTCCATGAGCTTTATCCCGCTCGACCAGCTCCGATCTTCGTCCTCTGATTCATCCAAGGCTATCAGCCTTCAGCCTTCAGCCATCAGTTCTTCCAGGCGCCTCCCGCCCTGGTTCAAAGTTGAAGCGAAAACCGGTCCAGACTACCTCGACATCAAGCAGACCATGGACCGGCTCAAGCTCCATACCATTTGCGAAGAAGCGCGCTGCCCGAACCGATGGGAATGTTGGAACGCACGCACCGCGACGTTTCTCATCCTGGGCGACATCTGCACCAGACGCTGCCACTACTGTTCAGTCGAGACAGGCCGACCGCCGGCGATCGATCATGAAGAACCGCGGCGCGTTGCAGAAGCGGTCCAGGTATTAGGCCTCAGACATGCCGTGATCACATCGGTGAACCGGGATGAGCTGGAAGATGGCGGCGCCTCGATTTTTGCCGAAACGATCCGGCAGACCAGACAGCTCAGCCCAGGCTGCACGATTGAAGTCTTGATTCCGGATTTCGAAGGGAATGAGACAGCCCTTGCGATGGTCTGTGCCGAGATGCCGGAGATTCTGAATCACAACATTGAGACTGTCCGGCGGCTGTTTCCTGCAATCAGGCCACAAGGAAAGTATCAGCGATCGATCGAGTTACTCGGCAAGGCGAAGCAATTGGGCATGCGCACCAAGTCCGGGTTGATCCTCGGGATGGGAGAAACCATGGAGGAGGCCCGCGAAGTCATGCGCGACCTCCGCTCCGTCGGCTGCGACATCATGACCATCGGCCAATATCTCCAACCCACAAGAGAGCATCTGTCTGTTGCGCGCTTCTACAATCCCAGCGAGTTTGTCATGTTAAAAGAGGAGGGGAGGGCCCTTGGCTTTACCCATGTCGAATCCGGCCCGCTGGTCCGCAGTTCCTACCACGCAGAACAGCAGGTAGCTTCCGAAGGGAATATGCCTCGGCCATGAACCACAACGTCGTCATCATCAGCGCTCATCCGGATGATATGGAAATCGGCATGGGCGGAACGGTCGCCAAACTGGTGGAGTCCATGGCTGTAATTACTTCCGTCGTCGTGACGAACGGTGGCCGGTCATCGAATCCATTCGCGTTCACGGAGCAGCGGATGGCCGAACTAAGAAGAAAAGAGGCTCTTCGTGCCGCCGGTGTCTTGGGAGTAAAAGACGTGATCTTTTGTGGCGAACCAGACGCAGCGGACGAGGTCAATACCACGGCTGTCAAACAGAGACTCGTCGAGATACTCGCTCGCCTGCGACCAACCGAGGTCTATACGCTGGATGAGGAACTTGACCGGCATCCGGCCCATCGCCTTGCCGGCAAGCTGGCGAGAGAAAGCGTTCTTGAAGCCGGCATCGTTCTAAGCGGTGGCATCTGGGCTTACGAGATCTGGGGACCCTTCGCTACCTGGGACCGCCTTGAGTACATCGACCGTTATGTGGCCAAGAAGATGGCCGCCATTGCGGAACATCAAAGTCAGGTGGCAACAATACCCTATGGGGAAGGAGTGCTGGGATTGAACCGCTGGCGAGCCGTGTTTGCCGATCCCAAGGCCAGCGCCCCGGCAGGTGTGTATGCAGAAGTCTTTCGACAGATCACACTCTCTCCTCATGCCAAGTAAGTTCCATTTC
The DNA here is from genome assembly GCA_025360665.1 of Nitrospira sp. Lineage (GTDB taxonomy): Bacteria > Nitrospirota > Nitrospiria > Nitrospirales > Nitrospiraceae > Palsa-1315. Next base: position 4,570 of record JANYBU010000224.1, on the reverse strand, counting down.
GTCACTTATTCTTCTCCATCACCCACAAGATAGCCGAGCGAGACTGCCGAAACGGGTTGATCTGGTTTATCTGGTTTGTTTTGTTCATTTGGTTAATCTACTTCAAGCAAACAAACCAAAGAGAGCAAATAAACAAGAGAAACGATCCGTTCTGGCGCATGGTCAGTGATAAATGTCCCTGTTCTTTGCACGAGCGATTCGCGTACCATTGACACGATATGGAAAGCCTTCATCAACTCGAAACGGTTATTTTGCTGTTGATAGCCGTGCTCGCCCTTGCGGCGATCGCGCGCAAGCTCGTGATCCCTTACCCCATCTTGCTGGTGATCGGAGGGTTGGTCTTAGGCCTCATTCCCGGCGTGCCGACGCTGCGACTCGATCCTGACGTCGTGTTCCTGGTCTTCCTTCCCCCTATACTCTGGTCAGCGGCCTACTTCACCTCTTGGCGCGATTTTCGTTCAAACCTGCGCCCGATTACCCTGCTGGCTGTTGGACTCGTGTTGGCGACAACCGCTGCCGTAGCGATGGTCGCACACATCTGGCTGCCGGGATTGGGTTGGGCTGGAGCAATTGCGCTGGGGGCAATCGTTTCACCACCCGACGCCGTTTCGGCCACTGCGGTCGCGAAGCGATTAGGCCTTCCACGGCGCGCGGTCACGATCCTGGAAGGGGAGAGTCTGGTGAACGATGCGACGGCGCTCATTCTGTATCGCGCCGCGGTAATGGCGGCGATCAGTGGCACCTTCATCTTAAGCGACACAGTGCAGGACTTCTTCCTGGCGGCGGGAGTGGGTATCGTTGTCGGGCTCTCGGTCGGCGTGGTGGCCCGCTGGGCGCTGCGATTGGTGGAAGACAGTTTCAGCGAGATTGCGATCACGCTCCTAGCCCCGTACATCGCCTGGGTCTTGGCCGATCAGGCTCACTCATCAGGCGTGCTGGCGTGCGTGGCAGGAGGTCTCTATCTTCGCCGACACTTCAGCGAGGCCGTTGCACCTACGACAAGGATTCAAGCGAGGGCCGTGTGGGACTTCCTCGTGTTTGTGCTCAACGCAGTCATCTTTATTCTGATCGGCCTGCAACTCGGTGCGCTCCGTGAGGCCGTCCCATCTGGAATGTTTGTACCGCTCATTCTCAGCGGGGCACTCGTGAGCGTCACCGCGATCGTGGTGCGCATGATATGGGTGCCGCTGGCCGCGTGGATTCCGAGACTGTTCAGCCCCTCGCTGCGGGCGCGCGATCCGATGCCGGCTTGGTCGAGTCTGTTTATTATCGGCTGGACCGGCATGCGCGGGATCGTGTCTCTCGCGGCGGCATTAGCGCTGCCGCTGACAACTGCCGCAGGAGCGCCGTTTCCCTTTCGGGCGGAGATCATACTGATCACCTTCTCGGTGATTTTCGCCACGTTGGTGTTACAGGGCTTGTCACTTCCTCCTCTGATCCGCGCCTTGGATTTAAAGGAAGAGGGGACTCTGGAACGTGAGGAGATGCAGGCGCGGGAACATGCGGCGACGGCCGCTCTCGTACGCCTGGATGAGGTCGCGAACGAAGGGTGGCCTATTCCCGAACACCTCGATCAGATGCGCGTTCACTATGGTGGCCGCGTACAGCGCTACGCCAAGGATGGAACTGCTGCTGATTGTACGCCAGAAGTCACCGAGGTGTTCCGGCGTTTGCGGCATGAGACGTTGACGGCGGAACGCCTTGCGGTGATCGGCCTGCGGAACGACGGTGTCATTAGTGATGACGTGCTGCATCGTCTAGAGCACGAGTTGGATGTGGAGGCGCTTCGACTTGGAATCGGCGAGCGGCGGGTCTCACCAGGAAGTTGACGATGTCCCGGTCACTTGGTATCTGATCGATCCTCCCAGTGCACCCGTTTCATGATGTGATGAATACCCGGCGCGAGCAGGAGGGCAGTGACGGCGATCACGACCAACCCCGAGTAGAGCGCGAAGAGCCCTGCGAAGATCTTCCCGGGTTCTGACAAATCCAGCTTCACCGGCCCCATCCCGCCTAGGAGCATGGCCGCATTCAAAAAGGCATCCCGCCAAGGGAGGTGTTCGTAGTGGCTGTAGCCCCACATGCCAACTCCCAGAGACGCCGCCAGAAGAGCGACTGAGAACGCCAGATGAAGAAGAAGGCGTCGAAATAACACGTGCGGATTCGGAGCGGAGCGGCGCTCTGTGCTCATCGGGCTTCCCTACTGAAGAGTGGGCAACAGGAACTGCTTATGTTGCCCTCTTTCATAGATTTCCACAATCTGTGGTTCGTTCGGCAGGTGTCGCTCGCTTCTTTCATTTGCCTATTTCAAAGTCAAGGGCCTCGCCCCAAGCTTCGGCTACGTGGAATCTGGCCCGCTGGTCGCAGTTCCTATCACGCAGAACGACAGGTATTCTGCGCTGCCCCTGACCTGTACCCCCACGCTTCTTTGCTGGTGCTCCTTTGTTCACGCCTCATATTCGTACAAAATACGGGATGGCCACTAAGATCACTCCGACCATGACAAGCACATAGACGTTCGCGATAAAATAGGGAACGACACAGAGCGCGATCCCAGTGATCAGGGGCACGACTGCCTTTTGCTTTTTCCCATACAAAAAATAGCCAAAGCCGATGGCCCCGAAGAGCATTCCCCACATCAAGAGCGCTGTGCCGCTCACTATCGATAGCTCCTCTTACTTAGCCGAGGCCAGCGCTTTAGTAATCAACGCCTGTGCCTCTTCTTGAATCAGTTTGAGATGTTCTTTCCCTCTGAAGCTTTCGGCGTAGAGTTTGTACACATCCTCGGTACCGGAGGGGCGGGCGGCGAACCAGCCTTGCTCGGTGACAACTTTGAGCCCGCCGATTGATGCGCCATTGCCAGGGGCTGCCGTCAGTTTTTCTACGATTGTGTCGCCGGCCAATTCTGTGCCCTGTATCTGGTCCGGTGAGAGTTTCGACAGGATGGTCTTCTGCGCCGGCGTCGCGGCCGCATCGATCCGCTCATACACCGGCTCTCCGAGTTCTTTGGTCAGCTCTTGGTAGAGTTCACCGGGGTTGCGGCCGGTCTTGGCCATCATTTCCGCGGCTAGAAGATCCATGATGATGCCATCCTTGTCAGTCGTCCAGACCGATCCATCACGACGTAGGAACGAGGCCCCTGCGCTTTCTTCTCCGCCGAACCCGAGCGAGCCGTCAAGCAATCCGCTCACAAACCATTTGAAGCCGACTGGAACCTCGACGAGCTTGCGTCCGAGCTTGGCCGCTACACGATCAATTAGACTGCTACTCACAAGCGTTTTACCGATACCGGCGTCGGGCTTCCAGCCTGGACGGTTAGCAAAGAGGTATGAGATCGAGACTGCGAGATAATGGTTGGGATTCATCAGACCGGCTGAGCGGGTGACAATGCCGTGCCGGTCGTTGTCCGCATCGTTGCCGAAGGCGACATCGAAGCGATCTTTCAGCGCGATGAGATTTGCCATGGCATAGGGCGAGGAACAGTCCATGCGAATCTTGCCGTCCCAATCGAGCGGCATGAAACGGAACGTCGGATCGACAACGGAATTCACGATCTCAATGTTCAAGCCATACCGCTCTGCTATCGGCTGCCAGTAAGCCACACCGGATCCGCCGAGCGGATCGATACCGAGCTTCAAGTCGGCTGATCGAAGCACCTCCATGTCGATGATCTGCGCGAGAGCACCGATGTAATTGCCAAGGTAATCATGCGGCTTGGTCGTCGCGGCCCGTCTGGCACGGGCATAGGGGAGGCGTGCGACGCCATGGAGATCGACCTTCATCAGGGCGTTGGCCCGGTCCTCGATCCACTTTGTAACCACTGTGTCAGCCGGCCCACCATGCGGTGGGTTATACTTGATGCCGCCGTCCTCCGGCGGATTGTGCGAGGGGGTGATGATGATGCCGTCGGCCAAGCCGGCGCTCCGGCCACGGTTGTAGGTGACGATGGCGTGGGAGATAACCGGGGTCGGCGTGTAGCCGCCATCCTGGTCCACCATGACCTCGACGCCATGGGCAGCCAGCACCTCTAAGACGCTGGCAAAGGCCGGCTCCGACAAGGCGTGCGTATCCATGCCCAGGTAGAGTGGACCGGTAATGCTCTCCATCTTGCGGTATTCGTAAATCGCCTGTGTGACAGCGACGATATGGACTTCGTTAAAGATTCGCTTGAAGGATGTACCTCGATGTCCCGATGTCCCAAAGCTGACGCGCTGCTCACGCAAATTCGCATCTGGCTTTTCCGTATAGTAGGCCGTGATCAAACGCGGGATATTGACCAGCATTGATGCCGGTACCGGCTGACCTGCGAGAGGATGATTGGTCACGATATAATCCTTTGGTCCAGACTGGGAATGATGTATCTTCGCGCTGTGTATCCCTGCGACAGTACCTCTGTCAAGCGAGGATGATTGATTGAGAAGAGAGATGCTCTGCGAATGCGTGAGGGGCCGTTAGCTTTACTCGAAGTGGTAAAGGGATTTACTTCCTGGAACGAGAAGAGTAAAGGGAGAAGGTACGGGCGAAGATGCTGAAGCATGTGAGTGCTCTATGAGTTAACATAATAGTTCTT
>JANYBU010000192.1 GCA_025360665.1 Nitrospira sp. | reverse complement strand
CTTGATTGGCAGTTACATTTTCCCGGAGGATTTACGAGACCCCGAGAGCTCGACATGCCCCGCTGACCTTAGTATCCCCGTCGATGCCGGTCGCCCCCCTTTCCTTTCACGCGTGAAACGTCAACCGTAAAACCTGAGAGGTATGGGGAATGCCTCGGCCTTACCGTCCCACGTCTACCGTCTCACATGCTCGTGCTACCGCATAGGGCACAGAGTTGCCCTACTGAAACGCAAAAGAAAAGAGCGCGTACCACTGAGGTGGAGTACGCCGCCCCCTCTGCTGTTTGCCAAATGTGTGACCTGACGGCCGTACGATGTTATCTGACGGCTGACTTCAAGATTTTCCCTGCCGAGAACTTCGGGACTTTGGCTGCGGGAATCCGCAGCGCCTCACCGGTTCTGGGATTCCGCCCGAGCCGGGCTTTCCGCTTGGCTACCGTAAAGGTCCCAAAATTCACCAGCGAGACACGCTGCCCCTTCTTCAGGGACGTGGTCACCGCTCCGGTGAAGGCCTGTAACGCAGTGCCTGCCGCAACCTTCGTGATGCCGGCGGATGCCGCCATCTTTGCGATCAGTTCTTCTTTCGTCATCGTGCACCTCCTGTTAATTGGGTTGAACTACGCGATTCCTTGCCACCAACGTTCGCTATTGCCAGACCCACATGAGTCCGGCTTTCCGAGAACACCCGATGCGTCAGGCCTCTCGCGTCTGCGCGGCCCGATTCCGTTTCACGGGAATGTGCAAGTCATGGATCTTCTTCCTGAGGGTGTTTCGATTCAAACCCAGCAGTTCTGCTGCTTGGATCTGATTGCCTTTTGTTTCCTGAAGTGCTCTGGTGATCAAGGGCCGTTCAATGGCGTTGATCAACATGGGATGCAGGTTTCGCCCCGAACCGTCGCGCATTCCCTTCACGAAATCTCCCATCTTCCATTCAAGATAGTCCTCAAGGGATAGGGCTTCTTTTCTGTCCGCCCCCGCAGCACTCTGCATCGCCATCACTTGCATGAGCTTGGAGGCTCGTTTCAGCACAGTTCGAGAACCGGTGATGACCAATGTGTGTGTGAGATCGATGTTGGTGGGTATGGCGGCGGCTCCACCGGATGAGCCTGGTTTCAATTCGACGATGACCGCATCAAACGTGCGACGCGTCACGTCCTTCGGCAGCGTGGACGCGTATTTTGCCGCAGTCACGGAAGCATCTTTGAACGCGTGCTTGAACTGACTCTGGATGTCCGGGTCATCGCTGAGCAACAAAATACTGAAGACGGATGACGTAAGCGACATGAAGGTTCCAGAAGAAAAACGGAGAAGAGGTGCGGATTATTGCCCAGAGCCAATTTGATGTCAACCAGGAAAATAGGGGGGAGCAGTTCTTGTTGGCTGGAGCACAGAAAACAAGATGGTCTTCTCTCGCCGGAGGAGCGATCTTGTCTCAGCGAGTGAGGATCGATGTTTTGATCGAGACATTCCATGGGCCGACTACTTTCGTGCCTGGCTTATTTCGTGTGACCGGTATGAGTGAGCCTCAATCCTTTCGACTAATTCGTTCCTGCTTAGTGCAGGCGAAGTTCTTGAACAGGTTGCGGAAAACTATGGGGCACAAGTAGGAGAACACTCCCGCAGGATAGCCGAGCGAGACTGGCAGGATAGGCGAGACGGGCGAGGGTTCGAGGTCCAAAGTTCGATGTTCTTGGAACTTCGAACCCCGAACTTCGGACCTCGCCTTTCTCGCATATCTCGCGCTTCACGCATCAAGGTCTGTGGCGCTGGCGGACTTTTCAGCATCCTGGTAAGACTACGCTCCTGGGACCATCAGAGAGAGGTAGCTTGACAGGAGAGCTTTTCAGGGAGTAATAAGTATTACATGTGCTTTAATTCCTACCGGAATACTCGTGTATGAAGGTATCTCTCAGAGCAACCTATGGAATCATGGCGGCTGTTGACTTAGCGATGCATCTCGGAACAGCGCCTGTCCAAGCGAAATCAATTGCACGTCGACAAGCCATTCCTGCTCGCTTTCTTGAACAGGTCCTCCATGGGATGAAGAAGGCCGGCCTTGTGTCGAGCCTCCGAGGAGCTCAAGGGGGGTACGTGCTTTCGAAGAAACCGTCCGAGGTATCCGTCGTCGAGATTCTCGAGGCGCTCGATGGTCCGCTTTCAACCCCAAGCAGCGGAGCTGGCCGTGCACAGCTGCGACGACTCAACAAACCGGAACTTCTGCTCGGGAAGATTTGGGAGCAGGTCTATCAAGCTGAGCGCCATGTGCTCGAGGCCATAAGCGTGGAAGAATTAGCCGGGCAGCAACGAGTGCTCGATCAAGAGCGGTCGTTGATGTACCACATTTGAGGTCACCTATGAGTCGCACACCACTCAGTACGGTTCCCATAAAGACAGAGCCCATTCCTCCTGCCATTGCCGAGGAGATCGAGACCTTCGAAGCCGAGGCGATGCGCATGGTTGCCGGCGATGTCTCCAGCGATCTGTTCAGGCCCTTCCGTCTCCAGTACGGCATTTACGGACAACGGCAAGCCGGTGTCCAGATGGTCCGTATCAAGATTCCCTTCGGCGGACTGACGGCGAATCAACTTCGCCGGGTCGCAGAATTGACCGAATGCTATGCCACCGGTGTCGGGCATGTGACCACGCGCCAGGATATCCAGCTGCATTTTGTTGAATTAAAGGATGTGCCGACCATTATGCGCGGGCTGGCGGAAGTCGGTTTGACCACTAGAGAGGCTTGCGCCAACACGGTCCGCAATGTAACGGCTTGTCACCTTGCCGGGATCTGTCAGGGAGAAGTCTTTGACGTCACGCCCTATGCGAAAACCGTGGCACTCCATCTCTTGCGGAATCCGCTGAACCAGAGCCTTCCCCGCAAATTCAAAATTGCCTTCTCCGGCTGCAAGCAGGACTGCGCCCTTACGCCGATTCACGATGTCGGGCTCCTCGCAGCGAAGCGCGCGGATGGAGTCATTGGCTTTCGAATGGTCGCGGGCGGTGGGCTCGGTTCAGCTCCCAGGCTCGCGCAGGTTCTTCGAGAGTTCACCCCGATGGATGAACTCATTCCCAGTGTAGAAGCCGTGATCCGGGTGTTCGACACCTTGGGCAATCGAAAGAATCGGACAAAGGCTCGGATGAAGTTCGTGATCGAAAAGCTGGGTTTCGAGGAGTTCAAACGTCGCTGGGAAGAGGCCTATGTGTCGATGGGCCATGCCCGACCGACCCATGAGCCAATCAAGTTACTGTCGTATCCGGATGAACCTGTTCCCCTCATCCTGCCGACGTCGAATAGATCGAAGCAAGCAGCGGTGGCGACCAACGGTCATGTCCGGGGCGCGCCAGCGGAGACGCCGTTCGAGATGTGGAGACGCACCAACGTTGTGCGTCAGAAGCAAGAGGGGTACGTCGCCGCTGTGACCAAGTTATTTATGGGCGATCTTACGGCAGAGCAGATGCTGCTCATTGCCGATCTTGCGGATCGCTACTCCAATGGCAACATTCGGACGACGATCAATCAAAACATGATTATTCGATGGGTGCCGGAGTCGCGTATCGCCGACCTCTATGCCGATCTTGCTTCACAGGGCTTGGCCGATCCCGGTGCCGAATTGGTCGAAGATATTATCGCCTGTCCTGGTACCGATACTTGTGGGCTGGGGATCACGTCCTCAAAGGGGCTCGCGCGAGCGTTGGCAGATGTATTCCCGGCGGGGAGGGTTCCCGAGGATCTGAACGATGTCACGGTCAAGATCAGCGGGTGCCACAACTCTTGCGCCCAGCACCATATCGCCACGATCGGCTTGCATGGAGTGGGGAAACGCATTAGCGAGCACGTCGCGCCATTCTATGAATTGCATTTGGGCGGAAAGGTCAACGGGACGGCGAAGATCGGACAGATGGTGGTGAAGTTACCGGCCAAGAGCGTCTCGGCGGCAATCACGCACTTGATTGATGTGTATCGGCGTGACCGCCTCTCCGGCGAAGGGCTACCGGCCTTCATTGATCGTGTCGGCAAGGTCAAACTCAAGGATGAGTTGATCCCCTACACCATCGTTCCGTCCTTTCAAGACGATCCAACGTTTTACTATGACTGGGAAGGTGAGGCGGAGTTCGTTCTGGAAGATCTCG
>JANYBU010000188.1 GCA_025360665.1 Nitrospira sp. | reverse complement strand
CTGATGTTTCACCTCCACCCGATTTTCGCCGATGTCTCCATCCTCGTGGCCTATCTGCTGCCTTTCATGATCATCCTCCCGATGATCTCGTCCACGCTGCTTCCCGGGTGGCCCAGGCTCCTGTGGTCGTCTCTGTATGAAGGGCCTGTGAGTTTTCCGCTGTTCCGGTCGATGTTCGATCTGCTCCTCCCAAGAAGCTTGGGGTTCAAGGTCACCCCCAAGGGCCTGCTCTCGGAGCATCGCTCGTTCGACTGGCGATCCTCCGCCAGTCTGGCCATCGCCACCGTCATCACCCTCGCCGCGATTGCAAAAGGTCTGTGGGAGTTCTGGTATTTCGGCATCGAAAAGGACGCCTACTTCTTTAATCTCAGCTGGGCTTCCTTCAACCTGCTGACCCTGCTGGTCGGACTGCTGATGGCCTGGGAAAAACCCCAACGACGCACGGAGGAGCGCATCCTCAAGCCGATTCCTTTCGAACTACGGGCCGACAATCTGTGCATCCAAGGCAAGACGCACGACGTGAGTTTGACCGGCGTATCGTGGTGTGGTGCACCGCCCGATCCACTCCCTGCGGCCATGGAAATCAGATTGCTCGACAGAATGCCCTTCACCTGCCAGGTCCGAATGGTCTATCATGACCGGGTGTCAGGACATGGCACCCGATGCGGGCTGGCCTTTCTCAATCTCTCTGAAGAAAATCGTCGTCTCTTGCTGCTCAACATCTATACCGATCCCGCCACATGGAGGGACGCTCATACCAACCGCCTGCGCAGTAGCCTCCTCATGGCAGGGCACTTGCTTGTCGGATTGCTGAAGCACTTCACCGCGCTGCGCCTCAGGCGGCGGCAGATCCCCAGACAATGGAGGCTCCAGATCACCCAGGTTCAGATCGGAGAGAGACGGCACCGCGTGGTCGTGAGAGATCAATCCGCAAGCGGCCTCAGTCTGCTGATGTTCAACGGGGAGATCCCTCTCACAACACCGTGGCTGTTACAGGGCACTAGCGGGCAGATGACGTCCTATCGCCCCATCTATCGCACCAGACTGTGGGGCCTGGTGCCGCGGGTGGGTCTCCAGGCCGTCCCCTCGACAGCCGACTCACACAAATTGCTGGCATTCGACTTGATGCACCAGGAACCATAATGAATGCAGGAAAGAGGATAGATATGAGATTACGCTCCTTTGCCCTTGTCAGTTTCGCGCTATTAACGTTGTTCGGGCTCGACCAGCGCGCGAGCGCGGAAGACTTTACGGAATCATGGTACCTGTCGCGCGGACGCGCCAACATGGAGATTGAAAACTATAAAGCGGCCATCGAAGCCTACGAGAAGGTGGTGGAACGCGACCCGAACCACCGCGAAGCCATGCGCAGTCTTGGCCTCGCCTATGAAAGGCAGGGGCTCAAGGACAAGGCCATTGAGACATTCGACCGCTACCTCGCCAAGTACGACGACGACCCGGAGATTGCCTTCGACCAGGCGCAAGCCCTGGAGTGGTCTCGCTATGCCTACCGCGAAAAAGACATGTTGAAGTATTACCGCATGGGGCTGACGCGGAAAGACGATTTCACCATGCGCCTCAAGTACGCGACGCACCTGGCGCGGCACAAGGAGACCAGCCAGGAAGCCGTCGTGCAATACGACAAAATCCTCGACCGACAGCCCCGCAATCCCGATGCACACCGAGGGCTGGCGAAAGCCTATGCCTGGCTGGGAAATAACGATCTGGCTCTCTACCACGCGAATCTGGCACGACAGTCTGCGAGACGGGAACCAGGCGATCTGACCACCCTGCGCCAGGACATGCTCAAGGGACGCGAACCGACAGTCGAAGGAGTGATCGGCGTGTTGGCCCAGCCCGAGAAACCATTCGAGCTCTACGGGGTTCGAATCGGATCGCGGGGCAAAGTCGATCTCACACCCTTCACCACCACGATCCTCGAAGTCGGAAGCGAACATTTTTGGAGTTCAAGAGAAAATCTGACAGGCGGCTATCTGTCGTTGGGCAACCAGATCCGGTTCAATCCGTCGAATCGCTTCGACGCGATCCTGGAATACCACGGAGCCCCACGCGGCGACGGGCTTGCCTACAAATTCGAATATGCCCACGAGGGTCAGTTCTTCTCGATCCGCCCGGGCGTGAAACGCGAATTCAAGTACGACTCCTTTGCCGCGCTGGCCGGCTCCCGCAGCACAGGCCAGCTGATCGGCCTCGCTCGATCGACTTTGTTTTACAGTACGGTCACATTCGACGCGGGATCGGTTCGCGTTGACGTAACGCCTTTCGCCGGCTGGGTGACGGCTGAGGGCCTCAGTTCAAACAGCCAGGTTGGACTGGACCTCAAGACATCCTTGCCGCTCTGGCGAACGGACCAGTGGGACCTGTCGGCTGAATACCTCTTCTATCTCACCCACTATGGAGAAAATCAGAGCGGGTTTGTCCCTAGTACCACGGAACCCTTGCCGGGCGGATACTTCAGCCCACAGGTGTTCGTGAATCAAATCCCCCGGCTAGCCACCATGTACACCATGGAAAACAAGGATGAATTCTCGTTTGCCGCAGGCCCGGCGATCCAATACGTCGACCAGTCGACTCAAGCATCGGCCTTTCGTATCGGAGGCGATGCCCACGCCGCCTATACCAATCATCTCTCGAAAGTATGGTTATTGAAATTGATGGCCGACTACACCCAGATAGCCAATATCTACACACGCATCCAGTGTAACGCCTTGTTCGTATATACGTTCTACTAAGGAGCAGGCCTTTTCTTTTCCAATGGACGACATGTCAGTCACCATACGCAAGGTGGAATTCTGGCCAGTGGACGTGCCCATCACGGACCCCTTCGTCGTCGCCACCGGTGCACGAACGGTTGCAGAGAATGTCTTTCTGCGAGTCACGTTGGCCAATGGCGCACAGGGTTATGGCGAAGCGGCGCCGTTTCCTGAAGTCGGAGGAGAAACTCGTGAGAGCTGCCTTACGTCACTCCACCAACTCGGCAAAGCCGTCCTTGGTCGCTCAGCCGCAGGCTATAAGGAAGTTGGGCGATTACTGTCTGAACAGGCGCTCACTCATCCCGCCGCACGTTGTGGACTCGAAACCGCCGTCATCGATGCCTACTGCCGAGCGTCGAACATCCCGATGTGGCAACTTTGGGATGGCGCAGATGTGCGAGCGCGGGAGACGAGACGGACATCACGATTCCCATCACCGACCTCGACAAGACCGTCACCCTGGCGCGCGGATGGTATGCGAAGGGGTTCCGCCTCTTCAAAATGAAGGTCGGCAAGGATGTCGAGAGCGACATCCGGCGTCTGAAAGCCGTGCATCTCGCACTCCCAGACATCTCGTTCATCGGCGATGGCAACCAGGGCTTCTCGCGCCAAGACTGCCTGACGTTTGCACGGGGGGTGAAGAGATTTGGTGGGACGATGGTGCTGCTTGAACAGCCGGTGGTACGGGACGATCTCGACAGCATGGCGGCGATCCGTCGAGAGACCGGCATTCCCGTTGCGGCGGATGAATCAGTCCGCTCGCTCGCGGACGCACAAGAGGTCGTCGCCAGAGGCGCGGCCGACTACATCAATATCAAGATCATGAAGACTGGTGTCGCAGAAGCGGTGGAGATTGCCTCCTTCACCAAAGCATCCGGCCTCAAGTTGATGATCGGCGGGATGGTTGAAACACGCGTGGCAATGGGCTGTTCCTTCAGCCTGGTCCTGGGACTCGGCGGCTTCGAGGTGCTCGACCTCGACACTCCATTGCTGCTGACCAGTGACCCCGTCACGGGGGGCTACAGATATGAAGGTGCACGCCTGCAACCCTGGTCAAGACCAGGCCTCGACATGAAAGCAGCACCTTCTCCGAACGTCACCACTATCGAATAATTCAACCAGCCGCCTCGTCACACTTCTTGCAATTCAAGGTCTCTCCGAGATGCTGTCTCCGGCCTTCCTCTGTCAGGACCCAGGGCCGATTCGTCATCGGTGGCTGGTGCCGCACGTGCTGACCATGGCCGCATTGTAGATCGGCCACCCAATCACCATATTCGTCCAGATGAAATCCAACAATGGGTTGATGCACGCACGAACCTCCCTTCCTTGCTTTTTTATCGGCTTCTTAGGGGTATGCTACACTCGCTCGTTCAAGCGACCGCATGCTAACACGAACGAAAGGGCAAGAGAGATGAGGCAGTCTCATTCGAGGATCGGCTTCGTGGGAGTCGGTCGAATGGGGGCCAACATGGCCCGGCGTTTGAGGGATCAACAGGAAACAATCGTAGCCGTTTACGACAGGGATCATGCCACGGCCACCGACCTTGCGACCGAGTTAGGCTGTGAAGCGACTGCAACCCCCGCCCGCGTTGCAGAAGTCGCGGGCATCATTTTCACTGTCGTGTCCGATGACGCTGCGATGCGCCAGATCTTTTCCCCGACCGGCACAGAGAGTCTCCTCTGCCACGCCAAGGATCGGCTCTTCATCAACTGCGCCACCCTCTCGCCGGCTGTGCACGTCGACGTCGAAACTCTGGTGATGCAACGTGGAGGCCAGAGCCTCGAAGCCTGCATGGCCAGCAGCATCACGCAGGCGCGCCAAGGCACGTTATACCTCATGTGCGGCGGGCGTCCGGGTGTGTTCGAGTCCGCGAAGTCGCTCTTGGAAAAATTGAGCGCGCACCTCCGCTATATCGGATCTGCAGGAGAGGCCGCAAAGGTCAAAGCCCTCGTCAACATGGTGATGAACTGCAATACACCTGCACTGGCGGAAGGGCTTGGGCTTGGAGCAGCACTCGGCCTCGATCTGGCGATGTTGCGAGACATCTTCGCCCAAACGGGAGCCGCGTCGCGCGTGTTAGAGACGGACGGCGAGGATATGCAGAACCGTGCCCATGACTGCTACTTCTCGGCTGCCCATGCAGCCAAGGACTCAGGCATCGCCCTCGCGTTAGCGAAGACCGCCGGACTCACCGTCCCGTTAGCTCAAGCGACCTACGATCAATACCAGCGACTGGTCGCACTCGGCAAAGGTGAGTTGGACAAGTCCGCCGTCTCTGAACTCACCTTCAAAGACCGAAACTCAGTGTAGCGCCAAGAAGGGTTTCAAGAAGGCGACGTGATGAACGCCATCATCGTGCAGTGGAAGGGAACGCACGGTTGGGGCAATAGGAATAGAATACGCCATAAGCGAACTGGCATTCGGTCCGCCGTCTCAGTTGCGTTGATTGATAACCACACGGCCACACTCTTGGCACCCCTGGCTGCTTCCACCACCAGACCATTCAGGCTCGTTGTTGCCCACACCCCCACTGCCAGGAGAGCCAGGAGAGATGGTGGTGGCCTGGGTGGAAGTCACTGGCGGCGTATTGCCCAGATACCTTGCACTGGCAAGCGCCACAAGATCGCTCACGGGGATCCGGTCCACCTGTACTGAACCATCACGATAGCTCGTCAAGAGCCAGGCGTCAGTCCCTGATGCCGTGCTCGGCAATGCGCGGACCTGATAGCTGATTTTGTCTGTTGGGTATCCCATCCGTACTTCGGGTGTGTAATACTTCATCGTCCCTGTCATGACAAATCCCAAGTCGGTAAAACTATCCGTGTAGGCATGATTAGATACGTGATAGAGAGTCTCCAAGCGCTCGACTTCATGAACCACGATCTCTCCCTCAACAGTCTTTGCCTTAATCACAAAGTGGTTGTACGAAACTGTGGCAACCGAGACGAGAATCCCCAGGATAGCCACCACGATCATCAACTCGATCAAGGTGAACCCGTCAGGGCTCTGTACGCGGGGATCTCGATCCATCGTCATGATCGTCGAGGTTCGTGGGGTGGTCCGATCTCAAATCGGCCCAGCGCAGCTTGAATACGACCCAACGCCTCCGTTGTGGTCTGTAACTGCCGGAGCGCCTCTGATCCTCCCGCGCCCTGAGCCAAAATGATTTTCATCGCGCCATCGACAGCCGCTCGAGCGCGGGATAATTCCTGCTGCATCGTCGCGACCCCCTGCCCAACTTGACTCCAGCCTTGATTGAGAAGCTGCGCCAGGTCCGTCAACCGGTCTGCCTCCCGGAACTGGAGTCGATGCGACACCATTCCGGATGCCCAGGCTCTGGCGCTCTGACCCAGGCGCTCGAGCGCATCGCCAATGCGACGCGTCACCAGCAAGCTGAAAAGGAACGCCCCAAGGAAAAACACTGGGATGGCAACCCACACCGTGTCGCTCAGCAAAAGCAGCTGGCTCGCGGCGATCTGGCGATCCGTCAATGGAGCATCTGAAAAGAGCGTAATGGCAGGCAGGACATAGGGCCCACAGAAAGCAAGCACGAAGAACAGACAGGCATAGAGCGCCATACTCACAGCAATCTTGAACGTGTACGCCCTCTGCTCTTCTCGAACGGCCGCTGCAATGTGCTCAGAATTGGAATGGGGCACGCTCAACGCCACAGTTGCCATATCATCCTCCTTGGATCGCTCCTCCACCGAGCCTACATGTCATACCCCTATCGCGCCGTTCCTCATCAGATCAAAGGGTACCACCTCCTCCTGAAACCACAAACATTTTCTCGACTCGATCGCGGCCGAATAAATCATGGCTGGACAGACAACCTACCGCCCCCACCGCCTATTCATTCGGCGCTCTGGAGTGCCCTATTACCGCTTTTCAAAGGGGAGTTCTGGCCGCTGACTGGCGGGAAAGTAGGTCCACTGCTTCTGTTCGTTCTCATCGAAGCTACCGAGGAAAGTCACGTAGCGATCAAGAGTGCGAAACTCGGCAAGTGTGATCGTGCAGTGCAGAGAATCGATGACCCGGGCATCGAATTGGCCCACTACATAGAGCACACCCGTTCCTGCTTGATAGAGATTCCGCCGGCTCGCATATCCCGTATTAGGGAACAGCTCCGTTGAAGACGAGCAGCCTCCCGCTCCCTCGACTCTCAATGTGAGACTGTGCCGGGAGAGGAAGGGATCGGTCGCCGCTCGAGTAATGGCAAGTTTGGCCTGGGCCGAAGGGATATCCACAGATGCCGGTTCGGGAGCGGTGTTGTTGCAAGCACCGCAGAGCATTGCCACGATCCCAACGGCAGCCAACCAGTGTTGGCGCCTCACTTGGGCGCTGGAACTTTCGGCGCTGCGCCAATCGCGTCCAGCCCTGCTTGAGCACAGGCATCGTCGAGGTGTGCACCGGGTGCCCCACCGACGCCAATCCCTCCGACGATCTCACCGCCGATCTCAATCGGTAGCCCACCTCCCAGCATCAGCACCTGATCGTTCATCTCGCGAAGGGCTTGCAAGGTCGGCACCTTGTTGATCAGCTCAGCCAATTCGGTCGTAGGACGACGGAGACTTGCCGCGGTATAGGCCTTCTTCCTGCTACTATCGACCGTATGCGGCCCGGCCCCATCGGCTCGGGCCATGGCGCGAAGCACGCCGGCTCGATCCACGACCGACACGCTCACCCGGTAGCCATCTTTGTTGCAAGCATCCAACGAGGCCTGGATCGCCTTG
>JANYBU010000147.1 GCA_025360665.1 Nitrospira sp. | reverse complement strand
GCGGATGGAACGCATTCGACAAAATAGTCACTGCTTCCAACGCTTCAGTCACCAAGATATCCACGAGGCCCTGCCGGTCAAGTTCGGCACTCATCTCTAGTCTTTCTATCTATCAGCCCCTGAGGGTCCTTCGGTGAATTGAGAAGTGGCCCCATTCGTTTGAACAGCAGCCCGAGTTTTTTAAGTGGAGTCTCTGCTGAGACTCACGCTGCCAGTTCACCCGTCGGCAGCATCACGGTATACGCCTCATGAGGTGTTTGCTTGTCCAGGCTCGAATGCGGTCTGGATTGGTTGTACCACTCCATGTATTGCATGATCGACTGCTTGGCTTCGGCAACTGAATCATAGGCGTACAAATATACCCGCTCATATTTCACCGATTTCCACAAACGCTCCACGAACACATTGTCCCTCCAGGCTCCGCGTCCGTCCATGCTGAGTTGGCATCCCTGTTCTTTGACGGCGTGCACAAACGCAGGCCGCTGAACTGACTGCCTTGGTGGGTGTTCACCATCTCCGGTTTGCCATAGCGTGTGAACGCCTCTTGAAGCACGTCGACCGCATGACAAGTCTCCAGCGTGATCGCGACCTTCGCGGCCAGGACCTTGCGGCTGGCCCAGTCCACGACGGCGGTCAAGTACACAAACCCTTTGGCCATCGGAATATACGTCGTATCGAGTGCCCAGACCTGGTTGGCCCGGTTGATGGTGAGCCCGCGCAGCAGGTAGGGATAAATCTCATGGCCGGGGTGCTTCGTGCTGGTGCCCGGCTTCCGGTAGAGCGCCTCCATGCCCATGCGGGCCATCAGCGAGCGCACGTGTGTACGCCCGACCGTGAACCCCTGACGATTGAGCTGGTCTCGCAGCATGCGCGTGCCCATAAACGGGTGCTCCAAATGCAACGCGTCCATGTGACGCATCAGCACCAGATCTGCCGCACTGACAGGCGTGGGGACATAGTACACGCTGCCCCGACTGATCCCTACCAGCTGTGCCTGACGGCTGATCGACAGTACGTGGGAAGAATCCATCATCGCTTTGCGCTCAGCCATCCCACCTTGGTGAGCGCCCCTGCTAAAAAATCATTCTCCAGCGTGAGCTGTCCAATCTTGGCATGTAAGGCTTTCAGGTCAATCGGCGGCTCTGCCGGTGCGGCTCCACCGACAAAGAGGTCGGCCGCTCGCTCGCTGAGTTGCCGTTTCCACTCCGTAATCTGGTTGGGATGCACGTCAAACCGCTGGGCCAGTTCGGCCAGCGTCTTGTCGCCGCTCATCGCGGCCAACGCCACTTGGGCTTTGAACACCGCTGAGTGCGTCCGTCTCGTTCTCTTTGTCATTGTCTGCTCCCTTTCATCGCCCTGTAGGGCCATCAACGGGAGCAGATTCTCCACGTATCGGCGTGTTCAAATTTCCGGGGCCGCTTCTGTCTGACTCTTCGTGGCGAGCTGTAAGCGGGCGAAGGCCGCCTCCGCCAATACTGGAAGATGACTTGGGGCTTCGGTGGCCACAGCAACAATATCTTGGTAACAATGGGCAAAATGGTGTACCAGAGCTTCCACCAAGGTCTCGTGCAACTCGTGATGTTGAATGGACAAACGGGCAAGCACTGTTAAGGTATGATGGCGTATAAATTGACTAGCGCTATTGGCGAGCATCGCATCCAACAGACCAGCCGCTTCAGGGCGTAGGAGGGCTTGCGCGACCAACGCTTCACCCAGAAGGTCTGGGCGTACCGCTTGCAAACCCTGCTTACCGGGATACAGCGGGGCTAAGGTATGAAACAGAAGACTAAAATGCAGGTTGTCAAGGAGATCCCCGGTGGCTTCGCTCCAATAGGGGCGTGCCTGTTTTGGTGTTGTAAATCCGCCCGCCAACGTGGTCAAAGCCAATAACATCTCGGCATGTCGCTCCGGTTCGACCAAAGTAGAGCCAGAGAACAAGCCGCTCCAATACCGCCGCTCGTGATTCAGTAAAGCCTTGGTTAACCCTTGGGCCGTGATTGGACGTTCGCCGTGAAGTGCCAATAAGGCTGCCATCTGTAAATACAGCGGGCGGCCAAAATGCTCGCCTGACAGATCAGGAACAACATCGGGGGCGGTTGCCCCTATGGCTTGGGCAAAGGCGCTCAGCGCGTTCTGATATGCATGGCGGCGATCCCGCTCAGACTCGTGCAGCGCTGCCAAACGAAACGGACCAGTAGTGGCGTAACTGCTAAGCAGTGGTTCGCAGGACTTGTCTTTTCCTGGCAGGTTGTCCCACCATTCCCCTCCATCGCGTGCAAGCAACAGCAATCTCACCGCGTGTTTACTGGGGGCTTCGACCATGGCTTTTATCAGAGCAAGCAGAGTTACTTGGCGAGTTTCAGCGTAGTCGATGACAATGAGGAGCGGCTGATCGACTCTTCGCAGGGCTTGCCAACTGGTAGCCATATCCTGATCACGGAGATCGGCATCCAGCAAACCCGCATGCCATTTTGACGCCAAACTTTCTTGGCACAATTCCAGTGCCAACCGAGTTTTGCCTAGTCCTCCTGAACCGGTGATCAACCGCACAGCTTGTGACCATCGATTGTCTTCAAGCCATGTCTTTAAGGCATCAAGGTCAGGCTGGCGACCTGGGTCAAATGGAACCAGGGCTTCTTCAGCGCGCAGCAACAGACTATCGGCAAATGTACCTCCTTGCTTCCATTGCTTCAGGGGCATGTGAAGTGGCGACCCGGGTGTAGGGGTGACGGGCTCTGTTGCTGAGGCGGGAGAAGCACTAAGGTGGGGTGCTACCTGCGTTGGCATACTCCCTTTTTGTAAGGGCCATTCAAAAATCCTTGCGGCCTCCTCAGCACAAGCTGGCCAAGAATATTTGCCAAGTGAGTTTCGCAATGTACCCGCTTGCTGCCTTGCCTTGTGTATATTGTTGGCGACCTTTTTAAGTTCACCAATAACACACCTCAAGTCTTCTTCCCGAAAGAACGGAAACTCACCAGCGCCTGCTACTTGAATGCCGAACACACAGCCAGGCCCAGCGCCAGGAAATTCTTCTTCCAGCCAGCGATACACGCCACTATTCTTACTGATAATCAGCGGGACTCCAGCTGCAATCGCCTCCCAAGCCACTAGTCCAAATCCCTCATGCCAGGAAGGCATCAATGCAACGCTAGACGAGCTTAACTCAGCATAGAGTTTCTGGCGGTCATGGGTATATGGCAAAGCGTGCAAATTGATTATGCCATGGGCGTATTGCTCCGCGAACTTCTTAAGTTCAGTTTCAGGACCTGCTACTTGTGGCTGTGCTAGAGACTGGGTTATATGAGGCTCGAAATCGACTCCCCGCAACACCAACTTGGGTGATTTACACAAACTTTCTGGCATGGTCTCTTGACTTGCCTCGCGCTGGGCCGTTGCAAAAGCTGCGACGCCCAGATAGTCCTGCTTGACTCTAGCCGTCTCATTACTAAACCGGCCGCTCAAAAAAGCCGTAAATGTTCTTGGAGGATCATGCGTTTCAATATCTGCCAGCCCTGGTATCAGCATGTGAACCGGCTTCGACCCATGGAGCCGGTCACTCAACGCATCACGCAAGAGCGGACCAACCGCTAAGACGAGATCGGCCTGCTGGAACAGCACGACTTGCTCCCCTGTTTTCTCATACGCGGCTTGAGAGTTCTGAGCATACGACTCGTAGTGGTCATAGCTCATGTGATGGATCAGCGCTGACCTTCCGCCCGCAATCTTAGCCGCAGCATTAGTCGCACCTCCGGTGATACGGTCATGCCCCAGCCATACTGTGTGTGCAGGATTAAAACTGATACTACGACCCTTGAGTTCATCAATAGTAACTTGAGCCTGCGCCAAGGTGAGCAGCTGGTCTTTAGGCGGGTACGGGAGCGGCAGCAAGATTACATGCGCATTACGGGCGTCTTCGATTTCTTCATGAGTGGCGCTGGACACAATACAAATGACTTGGGCGTTGAGATGGTAGGCGACACCAAATGCAGTCAAAAAATCGGTATTGAAACTATTGATGCCACCGTGCTTGCTACCCCACTGCGTGGCAAACGAAATTAGACTATACATATCATCGAAGCATCGCCGGGAGATGATCTGACACGGCCCATTAAGCCGGAATCCTACCAGTCCAGACCCATAATGTCATGCAGGCAAATGGGCAGGTAGTCTGGAGGTACTATCAGGCGGAGCCGTTGGGGTGGTCTCCACTGCGCGCGTCGAACGAGCACTGCTTCATCGTGCGCGTTCCGCGAGCAGGAGGACGACCAAGCTACCCTGTAGTTTTCTCCTTTGCCAGATGCTAAAACATTCCCTGATACCTCACGATGGTATCTTGCTGGTGGCTCGAATATAAGAAGGAACGTCTATGTCTTTGCCGATTGAGAAGTCGTCGTCCGATGAATTGGTGCGAGAAGTGGCTTGGCGTCGCACGTTTGCCATTATTTCGCACCCGGACGCAGGAAAAACCACGCTGACGGAGAAGCTCCTCCTCTACGCCGGCGCGGTGCATGCGCGGTCGCATCAGCGTGCGTCGAAGTCTGACTGGATGGAGTTGGAACAGGCGCGCGGAATTTCTATCACGTCCACCGCGCTCCAATTCGATTATCAGGGGGTGCGGATGAATCTGCTCGATACGCCGGGCCACCAAGACTTCAGCGAAGACACCTACCGCACTCTCATGGCCGTGGAACACCGACGACCGGCGCGCGGCGTGGTGCATCATACGGACCGTGGGTCCCAGTACGCCGCCACCCGGTACCGCGAGTTGCTGGCCGGTCACGGCCTGACGGCGAGCATGAGTCGGCGCGGGAACTGCTGGGACAATGCCGTGGTTGAAAGCTTCTTTCATACGCTGAAGACGGAACACGTGCATCATCAGCGCTATCGGACACGCGAAGAAGCCCGGCAGGACATTTTCGAATGGATCGAAGTATTCTATAATCGAGTCCACCGGCATTCGACACTTGGCTACCGTTCCCCCGCCGAGTTCGAAGCGATGGCGACGGGCTCTTAACCCGGCGTCCGTGAAATCGGGGGAAGATCAGCCAGGACGTCAGATGTCGGCAGGTCGACGACTCTGAGAAGCTGCTGATCTCTGGCGATTAAGAGGATCGGAACCCAGGAGTCTTATTCGTTGCGCCTCCTCAATTCTAGCTATGTGTTGAACATACGCATTCAACGCCATTAGCCCGAGGACAACGGCCAGCCCCAGAATGGCCCACACCATATCTCCCAATACCCAATCCCCATCCTTCATCAGAGCAGCTCCTTGTTGAGTGAGTTTTTCGACATACTACCTTCCAGACAACACTTCAACCTGCATAAACGTAAACTCATACGCCATGGCTTTCAAGCACGAAGTCTGCAAAGACCGCCGTGATCTATGTCATAGCGCCATCCATCTGGGTACTGATTGATCTTCCACTGCGCGCGTCCAACGAGGGCCTTCCTAGGCCGCGCGTTGCGCGGGCACAGAAGATCATCAGGCTCCATTCCCTTCATCGTGCGCATTCTGCGAGCAAGAAGGATGGTCTGGCCACTCCCTTCTTCTAGTTTTCTCCTCTCCCAGGTGTTAAAACATATCTCCGATACCCCATCCGGTGGCTCGTATGAAAGAAGGAACATCTATGTCTTTGCCGATCGAGAAGTCGTCGTCCGATGAATTGGCGCGGGAAGTGGCTCGGCGGCGCACCTTTGCCATTATTTCGCACCCGGACGCTGGAAAAACCACGCTGACCGAGAAGCTCCTCCTCTACGCCGGCGCGGTGCACCTGGCCGGAGCTGTGCATGCCCGGTCGCACCAGCGGGCGTCGAGGTCGGACTGGATGGAGCTGGAGCAGGCGCGCGGGATTTCGATCACCTCCACCGCGCTACAGTTCGATTATCAGGGGGTGCGGGTGAACCTGCTCGATACGCCGGGCCACCAAGACTTCAGCGAAGACACCTACCGCACCCTCATGGCGGTGGATAGCGCGGTCATGGTGCTCGACAGTGCCAAAGGCATCGAGCCGCAGACCAAGAAACTGTTCGCCGTCTGTCGCAAACGCAATATCCCGATCATGACCTTCATTAATAAAATGGATCAGCCGGGGCGCCATCCGTACGAACTGTTGGAGGAGATTGAGCAGACCTTGGGCATGACGGCGGTTCCGTTCAATTGGCCCATCGGAGAAGGGGCAGGGTTTCTGGGTCTGTACGATCTTCAGGAACCTCAAGTGCTGTTCTTCCAACGAACGCTCCACAACCAGAAACGGGCACCGATGAGGGTGGAGACCTTCCCCCACCCGAGCCTGGCGGAGACGCTCGGAGAGGCCTATGGTCCACTACAGGAAGAAATCGCCCTCTTGACCGGCGCGGGGACGAAGTTCGATCGCGACCGCTTTCTCGCCGGCCAACTCACGCCGGTCTTTTTTGGGAGCGCGCTGACGAACTTCGGCGTCGAGCCGTTCCTGAACGCCTTCCTCCAGCTCGCGCCCCCGCCAAGCCCTCGCATGAGCTCGCGGGGGCTCATGCAGCCGACGGACGAGAAGTTCTCCGGCTTTGTGTTCAAGATTCAGGCGAATATGGACCCGCAACATCGTGATCGGATGGCGTTTTTACGCATCGTTTCGGGCCGCTTCGAGAAGGACATGATGGTCCATCATGCGCGGCTGGACCGAAAGATCCGGATGACGCGACCGCACCGGCTCTTCGGCCGTGACCGGGAGACGATTGAGGAGGCCTACCCGGGCGATGTCGTCGGGCTGGTGAACCCAGGCCTCTTTGCCATCGGCGACACGCTCTGCTCCGGCAGTCCCCTCGCCTTCGATGCGATTCCGCAATTTCCCCCTGAGTGCTTCGGCGTGCTCCGAAGCCAGGACCTTACGAAGCAGAAGCAGTTCCAGAAGGGACTCCAGCAGCTCGAAGAAGAAGGAGTGATGCAGGTATTCTATTCACCCGACCATGTGCGCCGGGAACCGGTCTTGGCCGCCGTGGGAGAACTCCAATTCGATGTCGTCGCCTCGCGCCTCGAGACTGAGTATGGGGTCAAGACCCTCGTCGAGCGGATGCCCTTTGTCCTGGCCCGCTGGGTGACGGGCGATCCCGACGTGATCGCTCGCATCTACTGGCCGCAGGACACGCGCCGGCTCGTGGATCGGGACGGCCGCATGGTGATGCTCTTCGGCTCCGAACGGCTGCTTTCCTACTGCATGAAAGAATATGCCTCCCTCAAGTTTCAGCTGCGGGAAGAAATCGAAAAAATACAAAACTCATAGCCAGTGGCCTTGTGGTGAGCGGGCGATGACCCATTGGAGCATGCCATGACCCGACAGAGACTCTTCGTACTAGGGATGCTCATCCTCCTCGCTGGATGTGCCAAGACCTCGACGGCTCCCTCGTCCGATCAAGCGGTGAGCGGCACTGCTTCAACGGGACAAGTTGCCGCCCAGCCGACCCAACCGATCCGCCGCTCTGTGTCAGAGGATGGCGTCACGTTGAGTATTCTCAAAGCCGGGACGGGCGACCCGGTGATCTACGTGCATGGCGTGGTCACCACCAGCAACATCTTTTCAAAATATCTGGCCGCCTACTCCCCTGCCTATCGCGGCATCGCGGTCGATCTCCGTGGCTATGGCAATTCGGAGAAGACCCCCACCGGCTCCAATATTTCTCAATTCGTGAAGGACCTGATCGCGCTCGCGGATCGGCTGAAGATCGAGAAGCCCGTGTGGGTGGGGGTGTCGATGGGCGGCATGATCCTCCAGCAACTGGCCCTGGAGCATCCTTCACGCGTGAAAGCCCTCGTGCTGGTCTCGACCACCGATGGCCCGATGATTCTCGATCGGGACCTTCCATCGATCGGCAACCCTCGCACGAACGCCGAGGTGTCCAAGAAGATTCTTCTGGAAAGCTTTCCCGCCGGCACAGATCAGAAGTTGTATCAGCCGCTGCTCGACCGTATTCCCACGTGGAATGCCTCAGTTCTCCGTGAGACGCTGACCTCGATGTCTGTCTTCAATAGGCACGGGCGGCTCTCCGCGATTACCGCACCCACGCTCATCCTGGTCGGAGCCAAAGACGACGTGGCCACGCCGGCCATCGCGGCAGGCATTCAGGCACAGATTGCCGGGTCCCGCCTGGTGAGATTCGAGACAGGCCACTTCATAATGGCCGAAGATCCCGATGGCTTTCGGAAAGTTCTGGGGGAGTTCCTTCACTCACTCAAACAATAAGAGAGAACGTCGCGCTCCACTTCACTCCTCGACACATCGATAGGTCGTTCGTCTCGTTGATCTAGTTTGTTTGGTTTATCTGGTTAGTCTGCTTCAAGCAAATACACAAGACAAACCAAACAGACCAAAGCAACCAGCTGGTTCTCACGCCTCCCTTTTGACTGTAGTAACTGTAGGCAAACGACTACACCCTCTATCCGCTGCGAAATGCTAGAAGGTTACGGAGAAACTATGTTGGCCCGCTAGAATTTCTCATGTCCGCGCGTGTGGCACAACAGGAGAACAGTCTCGCAGGATAATCGAGTGAGACAGGTGGACGGGCGAGAGGAATGAGGGTTCGAGGTCCGAAGTTCGAGGTTTCCGGAACTTCAAACCCCGAACTTCGAACTTGGGTCGCACCTATCGCGCGCTTGAGAGCGCTCGCGGCCTTTTCAGTATTCTGCTGGGATTGCATCAGCGATCTGCCTTAATCTCCTACAGTCTCCCTGCGCAAGACCATCGATCTTCCTCTCTCCACCGCAGATTTTCTGGGTTTTTGTACTGATCCTCCTCCTCCTGCGACGGCACGCCCCTTGCGTAGTTACCACAGTGGTGTGGTGTATGGTCCACCGCCTCGGGCTCTCCTCGGATGACCGAGTCAGATGAACAATCCAATATAGACTCTTGCACGTGAAAAATTGGCTTCTCCGGGAACTGTCCGCCTGCTGCCGGGGAGAACACAATAGGGGTATCTGCATGAACTGGGTGAGAGCCATCGCTGGTGTTCTTGTGTTGTGGGCTAGTACTGCGTGGGGTGCCACATTGATCTGGACCGCCAACATTGAACCGGATCTAGCGGGATATCGCGTCTATCAATGCAGTCAGCAACCCTGCTCCCAAGCGTCTGGAAATGCGTCTCTTTTCGTCACATTGGGAACGGTGACAAGTTTCAATATCGGAACGCCGGCAGTGACTGAGTACTACTTCATTACGGCTTATGATTTTGCCAATAACGAATCAGGCATTAGCAACCTCGCGACCTTCATACCCGTGGGGTCTCCCCCGCCGGTCGCTCCTCCACCTGTCATTCCTCCGCCTGTCATTCCTCCTCCTGTCGTGCCGCCGGCCATCGGCGCCAGTCCGACGAGCCTCTCTTTCGCGGCGACACAGGGCGGCGCCAACCCCGCGACCCAGACCGTGAGCATCAGCAACACGGGGGGCGGCACCCTCAGCTGGAGCGCCAGCGACAATGCCGCCTGGCTGACGCTGAGTCAGGCCTCGGGCACAGGCAATGGCGTTGTGAGGGCGAGTGTGGTGACTGGCACCACGGCCGTCGGGACCTACAATGGCAGTATCACGCTCAGTGCCACAGGGGGCTCTTCGGTCACCGTGCCGGTGACGTTCACCGTCGGTACAGCCTCCGTACCACCGCCTGTCACGCCTCCTCCTCCGTCGCCACCCCCGGCAGCCCCGCCGACTCCAGGCGGCCTGCACATCAGTGCCGTACAGTAAAACCTGTGGATGTTGGGTTTAGGAACGCTTTGCGCGCAGGATAACCCAGTAAGACTGGCGGGACTGGTTCATCTTGTCTGTTTCGTTCATCTGGTTGGTCTTGTTCAACCAAACAAACGAGACAAACCAAACAAACCAAATAACGGTCTTCTGCTGCTGGTAGACTTTTTCAGCGTCCTGCTAAGTTCAGGCTCGGCCGCCGTCAAAGCCCGAATCTCGCCACTTCTCCAGTAGCGCAATGCGGCGCTCCAGTTGCGCGACGGTCGCCTGATCGACCCGGCCACCGGTTCGCTTGATGAGTTCGGCATTGAGTTGGCGATGATCGATACCGGTCTTTCTCGCCACGGTGCCGACGAGGGCGCGGTGCTGGTCTCGCAGTTCGTTCTTCTTGTCATGGAGCGCCACCTGCGGCTCTGTGGTGCCCTTGGTCTCGCCGGCTGGTTCCGCTTCATCTTCCCCGATCAAGGTATCCATCCTGGCCACCCCATGCAAAGGGATGTACTCTTTCAGCGAGGTGGCGGCCGTACCAAAGAGCGTTCGCTGCACGGAGGGCATGATCTCTTCCAGCACATGGTCGCGTTCCGCCTTGATCCGTTTGGCGTAGTGGACGAGGGTGGCGTCCTTCGGCAGATAGAGCCAGGCCCGCTGAGGCTTCGGCAATCCCTCCTGCATCCGGACGAATCGCCCGACGACCTGGCGGAAATACATCTCGGTCAGCACGTTCGTGGCGTAGACGCCGACACGGAGTCTCGGGATATCGACGCCTTCGCTCACCATGTTCACCGCGACGAGCCATTGCTGGGTCTTATGATGCGCGAACGTGGAGATCGTCTTCGAAGCCGACGGATCGTCGGACACGGCCACATGCGTGCGGCTACCCGTGATACGCCCGACCAGTTCCGCCACCTGTCGGGCATGGTCCTGATTCATCGCGACGATGAGCCCGCCGGCATCCGGCTGTTCCTGCTTGCGAAGCCGGCGTAACTCGGCATGGGCATCCGTAATGACCGGGCCGAGCCAACTGTCTTGCAACAGCGCAGTCTTGAGCCGCTCCCGCTGTAGCTCGAAGGTGAGTCCATCTTCAAATGTCGCCCGATGTTCGCGGCCCTCCGAGAGCCACGTCAGTTCTCCCTCGTAGCTTGGGAAGAGAATCGGACGACAGACATTCTCGCGAATCGCCTCGGCATACCCATAGGTAAAATCGGCCTGGCTCTCGCCCTGCTCATACCGCACGTAGGGAATCGGATTGTTATCGGAGCGAAAGGGGGTTCCCGATAAGGCTAGGCGAAAGACGGCCTCCTCAAACGCTTCCCGCAGCGCGTTGCCCCAATCCTTCCCCTCGCCCGCATGGTGCAACTCGTCGAAGATGAGCAGCGTGGGCCGGCTCCGGCAGGCTCGCTGAAACACCGCCGGCGCGAGACAGACTTGTTGATAGGTCACGACCGCGCCATGGTAGTCGCGTGCTTCGATGGCCTGCTCGTTCGTCAGCCCAGGATCCAGCTGAATCCCCACCAGGCCGGCAGCGGTCGCCCATTGCGTGCGCAGATGATTCGTCGGACAGATGACCAGTACACGGCTGGCCACTCGATCGGCCAGGTACTGATGGGCGATCCGCAGCGCGAAGCGAGTTTTTCCTGCCGCGGGTGTCGCCGTTGCGAGAAAATCAGGACCCGCATGGGTCAGGACGCGGGACACGGCGCGAGCCTGCCACTCGCGCAGCTTGGCCGTCCAGTGAGACAAGATCACGGCAGCCTCTTCTTCATGGTCACTGTTGTATGGGCATGGGCACAACTACGAGGTCTCGGCGTCATTACACGCACACACTCTCCATGCGCATTGATTCTTTTCTTACAGAACGGGTGGCCCGGTCGATCCCCAGCTGCGTGCGTCCGACGTCCAATTCCACTGGTGATGTATGACGTGCGGGCCATCGAGTTTTTCGCGTCACTGAGGCCCTACGATGGAGGGGGGCCTGCGCCTTCTTTCGCACTGCGTATTATCAGAGGCTCCACAAATTGCGCCATGGTATGCCGGAGACGCCTCTTCCGCTCCACCCCACAAGCCCTCATGCTCTGACATCATATTGTATTCAGGAGCGATGTGCGCGTTTTAATCTCAGCGACAATCGGCACTTTTCTTGCTTCGCCCATGACTTACTTTATGATGAATGCAGCCATCAGCAGAAGGTCCCATAAAAGAAGCATACTTGGATGGAAAACCAGACCCACATCGCCGCCACCCCTGAGCCTGCCAGGGGTTCGCCTGCTCCCGTGAGTACCGCCGTTCGCGTCTCGTTTACGACAAACCAATTCCCTGCGTGGATGAACCGTCATCAGACCTGGCTTGTTTCCATGGTCTCCATCATTGCACTGCTCGCGCTGCTCTGCCTGGGATGGACCGCTCGCACTGTCCAAGACAGACTAGTCCAATCCGCAGGCCATAGCCTGGTGCAAGCGGCCACGGATGCCGCCAGCAAATTTGACATGATGATTCTGGAGCGCTACCGCGACATCCAGCTGCTCTCCACTGCTCCGATAACCCATGGTCAAAACCCAGAGATGCTGACAAAATATCTCCGCGAATTGGTGCAGGCCCACCCAGCCTATCGGTGGATCGGCGTCACCGACTCACGCGGGAGGATCATCGCGGCCACCAATATGTCCACTACCTCCCTCGATCGGAGCCAGAGTCACTGGTTCCAACTGGCACGCACCATCACTGGCGCCAGGATACTGGATGTGCAGGTGAGTGACGAATCCGGAGGGACCTCGGCGATCACGGTGATCGCTCCCCTGCATGGTCCCGACGGACAATTTCTCGGCGCGATCGCGGCCGTTGTGGGCATTCCCTCACTGATGCAGATCCTTGACGACACGATGCAGGTGCTCAAGAACATCGAGTGGACAGAAGAGTCGCATATTGAATATCAGCTCCTCAACGAGAACGGCGACCTGATTGCCGATTCAGCGTTGCGCCAGGACGGTAGCCTCAGCTCGAAACAGCTCGGCCTTCCTTCCGGAATACTTATGGGAATAAACGCGCGGGGCTTCCTCGAAGAAACACATCTTCGCCGCGGGGCCTCGGTCATCACCGCCTATGCACAGGTCACCATCGCCCATGCCGACCCGACCCTACGCTGGAACATCTTGATTCGTGTAGACCGTGACAGCATTCTTGCCCCCATTCGGTCGTTTCTCGTGAAATTATCGTTTGTTACCGTACTGATCATCCTCCCCTTGCTTGGTCTTGTGGTGGGTATGATTAAGGCCCTTCACGGAGAATGGGGCACTGCGAAACGGGAATTCGAGCGAGCGACCGACGCGGAAGCGGCGCTCACCAAACGGACGGAGGCCCTTCATACGTTGGTCTTGGCTGCACAGACATTCTCCGCACAGCAGAACCTCGACGGACTGCTGCGCCAGTTCTTCCTGCTCGCAAAGGAGAACACCGGCGCACGCTATGCGGCATTAGAGGTCTATCACGACACCTCGCACAATGGGACACAATTCTTGACCGCTGGAATCGATGATGCGGCGGCCCACGCCATTCGGACCCTTCCGCTCGAACAGGTAGCGTGGGAATCCCTTGGGCAAGAGGGCTGCGCCCTCCGCCTGGCTCATCTCAGGGAACACTGGGCCGCCCTCGGACTTCCCGCAGATTATGCTCCCATGACGTCGTTCCTCGGGGTGTCGATACGATGCCAGGGCCAATTCTTTGGCCGGCTCTTTCTCGCCAACAAACTGAAGCCGAACGGCCTCGCGAACGACTTCAGCGAACTGGACGAACAGGTTGTCCTGACCCTTGCAGCCCAAGCCGGTACCGCGATTCAGAACCTACAGCTTCTCCATGAATCCAAGGAGCAGGCGAGGCACGATCCGTTGACGGAGTTGCTGAATCATTCGGCGATCCTGAACGCCTTGACGCAGGAACTGTCACGGGCTGAACGAAACCGTCACCCTGTGGCGGTCCTCATCGCTGACCTCGACCATTTCAAGCGGGTCAACGATACCTATGGACACCCGGTTGGAGATACCGTCCTGAGAGAAACCGCGCAGCGACTGCGTGAGACCGCGCGCAGCTACGATCACGTCGGGCGCGTTGGGGGAGAAGAATTCTTGATCATCGTGCCTAATTGCGATCTGAGGGAATTGGGAGAGTGCGCCGAACGCTTTCGGATGGCTATCAGCGACATGCCCTTTGACACACCAAGCGGCCCGCTCACCATTACGGTCAGCATCGGTGCGACGGTTGGGTTCCCCGAGCAGCCATTGAGTGCTGAACTCTTACGCAAGATGGCCGACTACGCCCTCTACCGCGTGAAAAGCCACGGCAGAAACGGGATAGACATCGTTCCCCACCCCCACATACTCGTGACGGAGCAGATGAAGAAAACAGGGTAACAGCCTCACCGATCTTCCACTGGCGCATTCTTCTCACCCACCCTCCCTCCCACTCTTCCTATCCCCACAGGCCCTCTCAAGAGGGGCGTCGCCAGGCTGCTCTTTACGGTGCGCATCGAACGAGCATCGTCTCCATCATAATCCCTCCAAGCTCGCTCGTTATCTCTTCAGGGACGGGGGGCTGATTGATCTTCCACTGCGCACGTCCCATTGGAAGGTCAAGACTCAGGTCGAGGTTGAGGGTCGAGAAGACGTCGAGTCGGATTGATCGTTGCTCAACCTAAACCTTCTTGTAGGTAAGCCGCGCGTTGCGTGAGCAAGAAGGACAGCTGGCTATGCCTTTCCACTACCCCAGCGCATTTCTAATTCAGGGAATTTCGCCTTGTAATCCTGATGGCTGGTGCGGATCACCTTCAAGGCTTCCTCGCGGCCATAGATACTCGTAATTTCGACTTTATGGTGGATGCTGCCCGGCGCACTCTTATAGGTCAGGAAATAGTGCTGCAGGCGATCGAGGAGGGCCAGCGGAACCTGACTGATATCGGTATAGCCCCCGTAAGTCGCATCGTCTTTCATGACGGCAATGATCTTGTCGTCCGCTTCGCCACCGTCCGCCATGCTGAGGCCACCGATGGGCAGGGCCGTGAGGAGAATGTCGCTGTGCGGAATCGTCTTCTCCGTGAGGACACAGATATCGAGGGGATCGCCATCCCCCACGACACCCGGGCGCTTGGCCCGTGCGGAAAACAAGGCCGCGACGCCGTCCCCGCAGTGGGTTTGCGGAACCAGTCCGTAATAGACGGGACAATAGTTCGAGAATCGCTGCGGGCGATCCACCTTGAGAAAACCGCTCACCTTATCGACTTCGTACTTCACCGTGTCGGTCGGCACGATTTCAATATACGCC
>JANYBU010000140.1 GCA_025360665.1 Nitrospira sp. | reverse complement strand
TGAGCTTCCCTCTGTTTTTCGTCTTCCATCGGGCGGGTTTCATGCTACCAGGTGTTCCTCGTGTTGAGCCATACGCCAATCATTCAGAAATTGCATCGGTGACTTGTAGTCCAGCGTCGAGTGTCGTCGCGTCCGGTTGTAGAACACCTCAATGTATTTGAAGCTCGCCGCCGTCATTTCTGCGCGTGTGGCATAGCGCAGTCCATGGACTCGCTCGTTCTTGAAACTGTTGAACCAACTCTCGGTTGGCGCGTTATCCCAGCAATTCCCCTTGCGACTCATGGAGCCCTCCATGCCGTAGGCCTTCAGCTTATCCTGAAAAGGTTGGCTGGCATATTGGCTGCCCCGATCCGAGTGATGCATCAGCCCCACGGCCGGGTTCCGCCGAAACCACGCCATCGTCAGCGCGTCGATCACGATGTCCGCCGTCATGCGGGGTTGCAGCGACCAGCCCACCACTTCGCGGTTGAACAGGTCGAGCACGATCGCCAGATAGAGCCAGCCTTCGTCCGTCCACAGATAAGTGATGTCCGATGTCCAGGTCTGATTCGGGGCGGATGGCGTGAAGTTCCGATTCAGCCGGTTCGCGGCCACCGGCAGGTGGTGCGTCGAGTCCGTCGTGACCTTGTACCGCCGCTTGTGGCGCGCACGGATGCCGTGCTCCCGCATCAGTCGTTCTACTCGTGGCTTGGAAGCTGGGAACCCACGCCCACGCAACTCCTTGACCATTCTCGGGCTGCCGTAGGCGCCCTTGAGTTCTTCGTGAATGGCGCGGATCAGCGCCAGCATCTGTGCCTCCGTCAGCCGTGTGCGGTGCGGCGTTCCACCATGCGTCCAGGCGCGGTAGCCGCTCACGCTAACCTCCAGCACCGAGCACATCGCAGGCAGTGGGTACTGTGTGCGTTGCGTGTCGATCCAGGCGTACTTCACTGTGCTTCTCGCGCGAAGTACGCCGTCGCTTTTTTTAGGATTTCACACTCCATTCTGAGACGGCTGACCTCCGCCCGCAAGCGTGAGAGTTCCATCTGTTCTGGGGTGAGGGCTTTCACTCCCGCCGGATTGAGCGTACCCGCCTTGGCCGCCTTCACCCAGTTGCGTAGGGTCTGCTCGACCAACCCGAGGTCTTCCGCGACACGACCCATGCTGCCCACTTCTGTGACACGCTTGACCGCCTGCTCCTTGAACTCGGCGGTGTATGCCTGCTTCGGTATTTTGAACATCTTCGTCTCCTTGTGAACGGCAATTGTACATTACCCTTGGAAGACGAAATTTCGGGGGAAGCTCACAGAACCAGGGGGCATTGCTTGACTTTGCACGGTACGCTGGATAGGATCCGCGGCCATGGCTCGCCAACTGCGCGTATCATTTAAGCGCGCTCCTGCGTCTGGCGGCGGATGAACCGTAGGCTTTGATGAGACACGGGTCCGTCGAAGCGCCAGTGCGCAGTCGAATGTACGATCTCCATCCCATAACGGAGTCGAGCGATGCGCGCGTGTCACGTCAAGCAATGCCCCCTGCATTAACTATAGGGAGGTGCTTGATGGACGCGTGCGGTGGGAGTACTGCGGCGCCCGGCGAAGCGCGGTATTTGGAAAATTCAGAGTATCCATATTCTTTTTTCCGGACGACGCAAGACGAATAAGTCGATACTCATGTCTCACCCCAATTCATAACCCCCGAACTATATGCTAGGCACCTAGGCGGTCTCACGTTAGAGTCGCCTCTGTGAGGAGAACCATAGAGTCATTCTGAAGTCCACTTCAACGTATGAGTAACAACCAGATGCCAACTAAATTACTTCGATGGATCATCGCGGTTCCGGCAGGTCTCGCGGCTTGGTATGCAGCTACCTTTTCTATTGGAATGGCATTCAGCGCTATCCACGGGGAAGAACTTGTTGATTCTCTCTGGGCAGCGCCGGATATGAATGGGATCCCCATTATCGGTACATACATTATTTTTGTAACCAGGATGGTTGCAGCCGCTTCCCTTGTGGGTATCATTCTCCGCCTCGTACCGGGCTATCACACACAGGTGGCGAATGCTGTTGTCGCGCTTGTATCCGCCGCCGCCGTTATCTCCTTGGGTGTCATATTGTTTCAAGATATCAGTGCTGGTCTCAGCAACGTTCTGAGTGCCTGGTGTAGAGACATTCTGGAACTGGTGAGTATTATCTTTGGTGCGATACTCGGTGCGGGGGGGCATATGAAAAACCGGAAAAAACGAACGTAGGCCTCGTACGTACTTCAAGTGGAACGCTGCAAGTGGCTGCCTCCGTCTGTGCGTCGCCCCCATTGCCCCATCTCAATAATCCCGCCAAAATTTAAGTGTGAGTACCGGCTATGGACATTGTCCAGCGACGCTTATCAGACATGTTCAACAAATTTTTCGACTCGGAAAAGTCGAGCGGGGTTCTGCTGATTATTTCCACTGTACTCTCGCTCTTGATAACAAATTCCTCAATCGGTGCAACTTACTTGAATCTGTGGCAGGGGTATGTCGGAGGTCTTAGTCTTGAGCATTGGATAAACGACGGGCTAATGGCGATCTTTTTTCTGCTCATCGGCTTAGAACTCGAACGCGAACTGTACAACGGTGAACTGTCACACTTTAAGAACGCCCTTCTTCCGATTTTTGCGGCCATCGGCGGAATGGTCGCCCCTGCCCTCATTCATCTCTTACTCAATGCGAGAACGCCAACGCAAGCCGGAATCGGGATTCCGATGGCCACTGACATCGCGTTTGCTCTTGGCATTCTGGCCCTTCTCGGAAAACGTATACCCGCGTCGCTGAAAGTGTTTGTTGTAGCTTTCGCCGTCATAGACGATTTGGGCGCGATCGTCATCATTGCCGCTTTCTACACGGCGCAACTTTTGGCAGGGTATCTTGTTGGTGCTTTTGCAGTCTGGGCCCTACTCATTGCGTTGAATCGTCTCTTCCGGGTCATGTCCCTCGTTCCGTACTTGCTTGGCGGCGCGCTGATGTGGTTTCTTATGCTTCAGTCAGGCGTTCACGCGACGATTGCCGGCGTGATGCTTGCTTTTGCTATCCCATTCTCCGCTAAAGACCACGACGAAACGTCTCCCTCACACAGGCTCGAACATTTCTTACACAAACCCGTAGCATTCATCATTTTGCCGATTTTCGCACTTGCCAATACAGGCATTTTTGTAGGTGCGGATTGGGTGCAAACCTTGACGAACACGAACAGCGTCGGCATCGCCGCTGGTTTGATTGTGGGCAAACCTTTGGGTGTGACGTTCCTGTGTTTCATTGCCGTGGCAAGCGGCTTATGCCGCTTGCCCCCCGATTTGAAATGGCGGCATATTTTCGGCGCCGGGATTCTTGGCGGTATTGGATTTACGATGTCAATTTTCATTGCCAATCTCGCTTTTGCTGGAAACATGGAGACTATAAACACCTCAAAGATGGCAATTCTTCTCGCTTCGCTGACAGCAGGGACCATCGGCTTTCTCTGGTTCAAACTTCTGGCGGGACCCGAAACGACAGGTAGCAAGAGGACTTTAAGGGGCACGGCCACTTAAGCTTCTTTCTGAGGAGGGAATCATGAGCAGCCATCGTCAAAATAAATTGGTCCACGAAGGGCCGTGCACCGCCGAAGTTATAGTGGACATCACCCAGCCGGGCGCCACACGTTCTATCATTCGTTGTGGGTTGACAATCAACGAACGGTCTGTTGACAGGGCTGCGGACAAAACGTAGCCTGACACCGCCTTTCTTTCCTCATTCACTTCGAGGGGTTGTCGCATGACGGAGCCTGAGATTACCAAACCGGATCCCGGCGAGCTTATCCGGAAGCTGCACGAGCGGCCACAGATGCCCTTGGCCGAGTGGCTGCAAGCCCCGGCGCACGTACACTACAAAGCGTTTCGTATGACCGATCCACCGGTGCAGCGGCCGGCAAGTCGTGACGAGTTCAGATCTCTCCTCGAGGCCTTCAAGATCTCTGCGGACGCGATGGTCATTCATGACGGGTTTGGCTATGGCGTGAAGACGGCGACGAGCGGCGAGCGGCTGATCCTGATCTGGCAAGCGCACACAGAGTACTACAGTTATCAAACCTGGCATATTCCTTCCGACCACGCTAGGGAGTTGACCTTTGGTCCGATGACCTTCCCGCAGTACCGGTCTCCAGTCACGCCGCTCGGTGCGGAAGTGTGCCGTTTGGATATCCTGCTGATGATCAAACCGTTGCCGGCCAGTGAGGCGTTGCGACCGCTGCTTCCCGGCCCGGTCATGTATGGCAGCCGGATTCTCGATGAGGAGACCGCGCTGGTCACCAGCTTTACACCGGATGAGCATGGGCGCGAGCGTTATTGGGTCAGTGTAGGTTCTGGCAGGTCGAGCAAGTCTCATCTGAACGACATCGTCGATGCCATTGTCCGGATCGAAACCTACTACCACTTGTTACTCATGCAAAAGCCGTTGTTTTCGGCTGCGATCGATCAGGCCTACAAGTTCGAGCAGGTGCACTTGAAGCAGCGTGAAATCATCAGCGAGCATATCGGCCACGCCGACTCCCTGGCCCTACAGCGTTGGCTCAATGGGCTCACGCAAGACTGGTTAAAAACCACTAGGCTGTCCAGTAAGTTGCACTTCGAGCTGTCCGCCTCCGTTCCCTACGACAAGATCGTGCACCGGACGCTGGCGTCACTCGACGAACGTACGCTCCCCCTGTACCGCCCGATGTCCGACTATGTCCTCAGTGGGATTACCGGGGTGGCGGAAGGCAATCAACAACTTTTGAAGCGGATGGACACCCTTCGCAGCGGTTTTGAAGGGACGATCTCTATTATTCGCGCCCGCGTCGATCTCATGCTCCAATCCCAGAACCTGACGCTCTTGATCAGCGTCGACAAGACGACGAAGAGCCAGGCCATCCTCC